>PIVQ01000885.1 GCA_003354055.1 Desulfobacteraceae bacterium
TCGTTGATATGGCCGGCACAGGTTGCATAGACCTTGTGGTGCTTGTCCAGAACCGTCATGATGGAAAAGATTTCCTGCTTTACCGTCTTGATGGCATCGATCATGTCTTCGTGAACCGGGTTGCCGTCCAGGGCCAGGGCTTTTGCCTCGGGCACCAGGGCCAGTTTGTGGTTCTGTTCAATGGTCTTGTATCCGGCAATACCGGGCAAAAAGGATTTTCTTCCACCGGTGTATCCGGCAAAATAATGGGGCTCAACCGAAGAGATAATGATTATTTTATCCGCTTCCACTCCGGCTTTATTCACATACATGTCCGTGCCGTTGGTGGATTTGCCGATAAGCACCAGATCTTCATCCTTTCTGGCATCATGGACAATGATATTGTTTTTTATCTTTTCATAATAGGAACCGAAAATCTGGACATATTCTTCTTCGCTGGGGCCTCTGTGGGCGCCGGTGGCAATGATGAAGTTAAACTCTGTCTTGCTCAGATCATCAAAGATGAAGTCCATCACCTTTTTGGTAGGGGTGGGCCGGGTGGCGTCATTGACAATGACCAGCACCTTTTTGGCATCACTTAAGAATTCTTTAAAGTTTTTTGAATTGATGGGATTGGCAATGGCGTTTTCAATGGCCTGATCTTCATCTGTAAGATCTACATCATTGGCTTCCAGAAAGTTGACCTTGATGGCATCATCCAGTTCGGCCGTCATGGATCCGTCTTTTCCGTATGGTACTTCTATCTTCATGGTGTCTCCTTAATTATCGTATGGGGCCGATCTTGTTCATCTGATCCACAAAGGTATCAATTTCCGCCTGGAACAGAGTTTTATCTCCGGCGGGGATTTGAACCAGTTGGATCCGTGCCGGATCAATACCAACTTTTTCCAGGGTTCCTTTGAGGTTTTCAACTATCTTTTTTGCCTTTTTGTTTCCGTCATGCTCGCATTCATCATCCGGACAGCAGGCCACTAGAACGCCGCGGGCCTTATTCAGAAAAGGCGCCATGAGCAATTGGGCCTCAATCCGTCCGCCACACATATTGACCAGGATTTCATAGTCGTTGTCCTTGGTCTCTGATTCAGGCAGCTGGGAGTTCTGGAGTTCAGGGTAATAGGACCAGTTACAGGCAAATACAATGGCTTTGGCAGATTCATGGGCGTTGAGAAAGGCTTCTGCCTTTTCCGTAAGCTCGGTTCTGCTTGTACCGAATGTGTTTTCAATGGTGGCGGCTCCTGCCGGGCAGACTTCCAGGCAGATACCGCAGGCCTGACATTTGGTGGGATCGGTCTCAATACCGTCTTCGGTATGGGAACGGGCCTCGTGGGGACATGCTCCGACACAGATCAGGCACCGGGCACAGTTCATCTGGGTCACGGAAGTTGTTCCGGGACCTTTGAGTCCCATTGCCGCCAGGTCTTTTTTAGCATCGGTAAAGACCTCGGTCAGGTTGACCCCTGAAGAACAGGCTGCCACACACCGCTTGCAATAAAAGCAGTTGAACAGCTTTTCAGCGGCCTTTGGTGTTATTGCAACCTCGCCGGTTAAAAGACCGAATGCCGTGATTATTTTAGCCCTTGGGGCATCAGATTCCCATCCCGTGTGCTTAAACATCGGGCAGTGTTCATAACAATATCCGCATCTGATACAGCTGGCAAGAGTGCCTTTCCATTTTTCCAGATGTTCAAAATTCTTTTCTTTGGTTTCCATTTTTGACCTCTCGTATTAGCTGTTCACAGAATATCTCAGGTTTGAAGCGGTGACCCAGTTGTCCGGTGCCTGCATGAGCTTGCCCGGATTGAGAATGTTGTTGGGATCCAATGCTTTTTTGATGAGATTAAGCATATTGATGGAATCTGCCTTTTCAACCTTGAAGGACTCTGCTTTGGAAAGACCGATACCGTGTTCCGCAGAAGTGGTTCCGTTGACGGATCGTACATACTCATAGATTTCAGTGATAGCGGCTCTTGCCGACTGCCATTGGTCATCGCGTCTGGTATCCATGAGAATTTTGGTATGCATACAGCCGGATCCGCAATGGCCGTAAGCGGTCATGATAATATTATTTTTTGCTGCCACTTCATGGATTTTACCAGCCATCTCCGCCATCTTGGAATAGGGCACAGCCATATCATCAGCCAATGAGGTGGAGGACAGGTCGTCATCATATTTGGACAGGGCAGGGAAAAGTTTTTTCCGGCCCATGAAGATCTTGGCCCGTTCCTTAGGGTCATAGCTGGACCAGAGATCACTGCCGTGGTGCTTCTCGCAGATCTTTCTCATCTTGTTGATTTCATAGTCCACGGCTTCTTTTACCTGGCCGTCTGCCTCAAAGATCAGGGAGGCAGCAACTTCCTTGAGCCCGAGATTCATGGTTTTATTGACGGCTTTTATGGCAACCGAATCCACAAGTTCCAGCATGGAAGGATTGGCACCGGAAGCCATTATGGAGCCTATGGCCTCTCCGGCATCTTGGAGAGAGTCAAAATTGGCAACCCCCATGCACCGGTATTCGGGGATGGGTACAAAGCTTAATGTGGCTTCAACAACGATACCCAGAGTACCTTCGGAGCCGACCATGAGTTTGTGAAGCTGGTATCCGGATGCTTCAACCCGGGTATGGGCGCCTAAGGAGACAAGATCTCCGTTGGGTAAAACCACTTTCATTCCCATGACCGCGTCCCGTGTGGCCCCGTATTTGACAGATCGAACCCCTGATGCATTGTTTGCAATTTCACCGCCGATGGTGGCAATCCTTGAGGATGCCGGGGTGGGTGGATAGAACATGCCGTATTGTTTCAGG
>PIVQ01001741.1 GCA_003354055.1 Desulfobacteraceae bacterium
TAGGAATAAATAATATGAATGATGTAAAAGACAACGACACCATTATCAAGATCAAAGACCTGAACAAATGGTATGGTGATTTCCATGTATTGAAAAACATCAACCTGGAAGTGAAGAAACAAGAAAAAATAGTTATCTGCGGCCCGTCCGGTTCGGGCAAATCAACTTTGATTCGCTGTATCAACCGCCTGGAAGAGCACCAGAAAGGGCAGATCGTTGTGGACGGCGTTGAGCTGACCAACAACCTGAAAAACATTGAAAAAATCAGAACCGAAGTGGGTATGGTGTTCCAGCATTTTAACCTGTTTCCACATCTGACCATCCTTGAGAACCTGACCATGGGTCCGATCTGGGTAAGAAAGACGCCGAAAAAAGAGGCGGAAGAGACTGCCATGTTCTACCTGGAAAAGGTTAAAATTGCCGAACAGGCTAAAAAATTCCCGGGGCAGCTCTCAGGCGGCCAGCAGCAGCGGGTGGCCATTGCCAGAAGTCTTTGCATGAAACCCAAGGTCATGCTCTTTGATGAGCCCACTTCCGCCCTGGACCCTGAAATGGTTAAGGAGGTATTGGATGTCATGGTACAGCTCAGTGACGAAGGTATGACCATGATCGTGGTCTCCCATGAGATGGGATTTGCCAAAACCGTTGCCCAGAGGGTCATGCTCATGGATGACGGTAT
>PIVQ01000165.1 GCA_003354055.1 Desulfobacteraceae bacterium
GAGATCATTATCCAGGCTGAAATGGCCGGGGTTCGGCGGGAAGATATGATCATCGAGGTCTCCAATAAGGCCGTTAAAATATCAGGAACACGACAAAGTAACCAGCCCGATCCAACTGCCACCTACAGGCTTGCAGAAATTCAGTTCGGTCAGTTTGAACGGGTACTCTACCTGCCCAGCGTCATTGACGTTGAACGGGTCTCCGCATCATTTGCAAGCGGATTTCTGGAACTCACGCTTGGCAAATTACTCCGGAAAAACATCAAACAAAAACAGAATGTTTCCCTAGATTTTCTATAAGGAATACGAATGGATGATATAAGACATCCCTCTGCACCCATAAGCACTGACGACATTCCTAAAACCCTTCCCATCCTTCCCATTGTGGATACCAATTTATTTCCCAAGATGGTATTGCCCCTGGTTTTGATTCAGAAAGAGGCCATTGACCTCATTGATGAAGCCATGGCTGGCAACCGGATGCTGGGATTGCTCCTGTCCAAACGCTCGGATCTGGATTCCAAGCATACGGCAGATGAACTCCACAGGGTCGGTACTGTGGCCATGATCCTCAAAATGTCCAAGATGGAAGATGAAAAAGCCCAATTACTTATCCAGGGTCTGAATCGGTTTAAGGTGGAGAAATTTCTCCGGGGCAGGCAGTACATGCAGGCCGATATCTCTGTACTGAAGAGCCGTAATGCAGACCGGAACAAGGAAAACAGGGCCTTGATGGCTAATATTGTCGAGCAGTATGAGAAAATAGTGGATCTGTCACCTGGTCTGCCTACTGAAATGGGCCATATGATCAAATCCCTTCAGGAGCCCAATGTCATGGCAGATATGGTGGCCTCCACCATCAATGCCCCGGTGACGGAAAAACAGAAGGTGATTGAGCTTCTGGATGTAAATCTGCGCCTGAAAAAAGTTACCCGTCTGGTTAATGATCAGCTGGAGATCCTGGAAATGGGATCCAAGATCCAGAACCAGGTCAAAGAAGACATGGACAAACGCCAGCGGGAGTACTATCTGCGCCAGCAACTCAAGGCCATCAAGGAAGAGCTGGGGGAGACAGATGACGAAAGCGTGGAGATCCGGGAATACCGAGCCCTGATCGAGGAAAAAGAGTTGCCCGACGAAGCCAGAAAAGAGGCGGAGCGTGAAATCCAGCGTCTGGGGCGTATGCATCCCTCATCTTCGGAATATGTGGTGGCCTCTACCTATCTGGACTGGCTGACTTCCCTTCCCTGGAATGAAACCTCGGCCGACCGGCTGGATATAAAAGAGGCCAGACGGGTGCTGGATCTGGATCATTACGGATTGGAAAAACCCAAAAAACGGATTCTGGAGTACCTGGCCGTGCGCAAGCTTAAGCAGGATTCCAAAGGACCGATTCTCTGCTTTACAGGCCCTCCGGGCACAGGAAAGACTTCTCTTGGCCAGTCTATTGCAAAGGCCATGGGCAGGGAATTTGTCCGTATCGCCCTGGGCGGTGTGAGGGATGAAGCTGAAATCCGCGGTCATCGCAGAACCTATGTGGGGGCGTTACCCGGCCGGATTGTCCAGCATTTGAGGAAGGCAGGCAAGAAAAATCCCGTATTTATGCTGGATGAGATAGACAAGGTCAACTCCTCTTACCACGGCGACCCCTCTTCTGCCCTGCTGGAAGTCCTGGATCCGGAACAGAACCACACCTTTAACGACCATTACCTGGATGTGGCTTTTGATTTGTCCGATGTCATGTTTCTGACCACGGCCAATGTCCTCCACACCATTCCGGCCCCGTTGCGAGACAGGATGGAGGTGCTGGAACTTTCCGGGTATACGGAAGATGAAAAACTTAAGATTGCCACACGCTATCTCATTCCCCGCCAGCGGGAGGCCAACGGCCTTATGGCCAGCCATATTAAAATCACCACCGGTGCCGTAAAAAAGATTATTTCCGGATATACTCGGGAATCGGGTTTGCGGAACCTGGAGCGCCGCATCGGTGCCATCTGCCGCGGGGTGGCTGCCAAAGTGGCTGAAGACGAGGTAGAAAATCTGACCATCGGCCAGAAGGAGCTTCAGGCATACCTGGGACCGGTCCAGAACATGCCGGACATGGCCAAACGGATCAACACCCCGGGAGTGGTTGTGGGACTGGCCTGGACACCGGTGGGTGGTGAAGTCCTGTTTGTGGAAGCCGTGGCGATGAAGGGCGGCCGCGGTCTTACCCTGACAGGCCAGCTTGGGGATGTGATGAAGGAATCAGCCTCCACAGCCTTAAGCTTTATCAGGGCCAATGCAAAACGGCTGTCCGTGGATGAAGAATTTTTTGAGACCCATGATATTCACATTCATGTGCCTGAAGGTGCCATTCCTAAAGACGGTCCTTCTGCCGGGGTCACTATGCTCACGGCACTTACCTCTCTGATAACAGACAGGAAGGTCCGTCCCAGACTGGCCATGACCGGAGAGATCACCCTCAGGGGAGAGGTGTTGCCCGTAGGCGGGATCAAAGATAAGGTCATTGCCGCCCACAGGGCCGGCATCAGGAATCTGATCCTGCCCCAGTGGAATGAAAAAGACATGGAAGATGTACCCGGCCATATTCAATCGACTATGGAATTCTTTTTTACCAATAAAATGGAAGATGTCCTGGAAATAGCATTACTATAGGATATAAATATTACAATAAATGATGAGATTTGAAATTTCCCACCGGCCCTCCCGTCTGACACGAATTGCCCTTTTATTTTGTATTGGTTTCGGTCTGGTTTTATCCGGGTGTTCAAGTAAACTTGACTCGTCTTACCCCCGAGACCACAAGCCACCGGCTTCTAAAGGGAAGACGCCTTCGGGCAAAACACCGGCCACCCAGCGTCCTTATACCATCAAAGGCAAAAAATATGTGCCCCTGGCCACTGCCAGCGGATATGTGGAAAAGGGGGTTGCCTCCTGGTACGGCAAAAAATTCCATGGCAGGAAAACCTCCAACGGTGAAACTTACAGTATGTACGCCATGACCGCAGCCCACAAAACCCTTCCCATGAACACCTGGGTGCAGGTGGAGAACCTGGACAACGGCCGCCTGATAAAGGTGAGAGTCAATGACCGGGGGCCCTTTGTTACCGGCCGGATCATCGATCTCTCCTATACCGGTGCCAACAAGATTGGTATGGTGGGTCCGGGTACCGCTCGTGTCCGGGTGACGGCACTGGGTCGTGCGACCTCTTACTCCAAAAAAGACAATACACCGGTGGCCTTTACACCTGTGGATTATTGGAAGGGCAATTTCACGGTCCAGGTGGGAGCCTTTAAGGTGCAAACCAATGCGGAAAAATACCGTAAAAAGCTTTCCCAATCCTATCTCAATGCCCATATTGTGCCCTACGAAGATTATCGGGGACAGTTTTACAGGGTCAGGATCGGGAAGTTTTCCAACCTGAAAGATGCGGTGGGATTCAGCAAACAATTGATGGCAGAAGGGTTTGACCGCACCTTTGCCGTTGCCGAGTAAAAACAATGGGATATACGATTTTTCTGGACCGGGACGGGGTAATCAACCAGGATTCACCCCTATACATTAAAAAAACTTCCGAGTTCCATTTTATTCCAAAAAGCCCTGAGGCTATTGCATGGCTTACCCGTAACGGGTTTGATGTGATTATTATCACCAACCAGTCTGCCATCGGCAGAGAGATGATTACAAGGGCCACCCTGGAAGCCATCTTTGACAAGATGCAAGCTGGCGTGGAAAAGGCCGGCGGCAGGATAAAGGATATCTTTTTCTGCCCCCATATTCCGGATGCCGGATGTGCGTGCCGAAAACCCCTTCCCGGCTTGATCGGCCAGGCGGTTCATCGCTATGCCATAGATCCTGCAAAAGCTTTGATGGTGGGCGACTCTGCCAAGGATATTGAATGCGGCCGGGCCGCAGGATGTGATAAAACCATTCTGGTGGCCACGGGAAACGGGCATAAGGCTGCCCGGGCGCTGGCAGATAAGGGCATTGCGCCGGACTTTTCTGCAGACGACCTGTATGCGGCCGCTCAATGGATTGTTTCTTCCCTGGGACCTCAATAGTCGTATCCATGATTACCATTAAAGGGGTACTTTCCCGCATCACATATCAGAATCCGGATAATCACTATACGGTGTGTCGGATTCGGGTACCCAAGGTGCTTGAGCCTATTACCGTGGTGGGGCATCTGGCCGGGGTGGCCGAGGGCGAGCAGCTCTCTCTACAGGGAAGCTGGGCCTCCCATCCGAAATACGGGGATCAGTTCAAGGCGCAAACCTATGAGGTGACCCTGCCGGCCACGGTCGCAGGTATTAGAAAATATCTGGCATCGGGCCTGATTAACGGTATCAGTTCATTTCTGGCGGACAAAATCGTGGACACATTCGGGGAACAGACCCTGGAGATTATTGAGAACGAGCCGGATAAACTTCTGGATGTCCACGGTATCGGCAAAGCCAAAAAACGTCTCATTGAAAGGGCCTGGAATACCCACCATTCAGTGCGGCGGGTCATGCAGTTTCTCCAGGACAGCAATATCGGGATCACCCATGTCGGTACTATTTTGAGACTTTATGGGAGCCGGGCTCTTGAGGTGCTTCAGACCGACCCCTATCTCCTTGCCAAGGATATTCCGTCCATCGGGTTCCAGGCTGCAGACAGTCTGGCCCGTGCCGCCGGCATCGAAACCGATGCTGACAGCCGCCTGGCAGCCTGCGTGATCTGTCAGTTGCTGGTCTATGAGCAGGATGGCCATGTATACGGAGAAAAATCTGAAGTGCTGAAATCCTGTGCCCGGCTGGCCCGGGTGGATGAAGAGTTGTTTGAACCGGTTCTGGAGAATATGGCAGAAAAAGACGAGGTGGTTATTGATGATGACCGCATCTATTTGAATCGGCTTTTCCGGGCTGAATCCGGTATTGCCCGGCGTATTAAGGCTCTTCTGTCCATGCCGGTAAGACCGTTTAAGATCAATGAAGACCAGATTCTGGAAGAGGTGCTGTCCAGCCTGGCCGTCCGGCTGTCCGATGAGCAATTGGATGTGGTGAAAAAGATAATGGAGCAAAGAATCTCCATTATCACCGGCGGTCCTGGTACGGGGAAAACCACCCTTGTGAGGGCTTTGTGTACGGTATTTAAACGGTTGAACCTTACTGTTGTGTTAAGCGCTCCCACAGGAAGGGCGGCCCGGCGACTGTCCGAGGTCACCGGGAAAAAAGCCTCAACCCTGCACAAACTTTTGGGGTTTGACCATGAAAGCCATACATTCGGTCGCAATCTTACCAACCCTCTGGAGCTGGATCTTTTTGTGGTGGACGAGGCCTCAATGGTCGATACTGCGCTCATGTTTCATCTGGTGGAAGCCATACCGCCAACGGCCAGCCTTATTCTTGTGGGCGATACCTTTCAGTTGCCCTCGGTGGGGCCGGGCAATGTCTTGTCCGATATGATCGCCTCGGACGAGATCGAAGTCTTTTCTCTGAGTAAGATTTTCCGGCAGGCCGAGGAAAGTCCAATTGTCATGCATGCCCACAGCATTCGCAACGGCGAGATGCCGGATGTAAAATCAGCCGGCCCTGAACACCGGTCTGAATTTTACTTTATTGAAAACCAGCATCCGTCCAGAGTTGTTGAAACCATTTCAGAACTCTGCGCCACAAGAATTCCCAAAGCCTTTCCCAATATTGAAGAAGTCCAGGTCCTGACCCCCATGCACCGGGGGGAAGCCGGTACCATCAATCTAAATCAACAGCTCCAGACGGTTCTTAACTCTGCGCCCGGAGGCATTGACAGCCACGGCGTCACCTTTAAACCCGGTGATAAGGTCATGCATCTGAAGAACAACTATGATAAAGATGTGTTTAACGGGGATATCGGCCGGGTTCTGGAGGTGAATAAGGCCGCAGGGAATCTCCTGGTGGATTATGACGGAAGGGTGGTTCCCTATGAACTCCTTGAACTGGACGAACTTACCCTCGCCTATACCATTTCCGTACACAAGTCCCAGGGATCGGAATACGATGCGGTGATCATTGCACTGACCACAGCCCATTTTCCTCTGCTCCAGCGAAATCTGCTCTATACGGCAATGACTCGAGGAAAACACCTGGTGATTATCGTAGGTTCTTCCCGGGCCATGGAAATTGCCTTTGAAAATAACCAAACCGCCCTGCGCCTGTCAGGCCTGAAAGACAGGCTGGTTGCATCATAATTCCGGCTGAAGGCCCACCTCGGTTTTTTCACAATTGTTATTTCATTGACTCCTTTAACAGGCATTGTTTTGTAAAAGAAATAAAATTTCACTTGAAATGTAATGATAAATCGTAAAGAATGCCCTTCTATGAATTGATAGTTACCCCCTGTTACGCAACCAGCTTGCGCTGGTGCGAATTACAATTAAAAAATGGAAGAGGTTTATCGTGAAGCAACTCAAGTATCTTGTTCTGGCAATGGCGATTTCTGCGATGATGATGTTTACCGGATGTTTTGCAACATCCACTCCCCAGGCGGCGCCGCCCATGGTCAAACGGACCGGGGAAGTGCCCACGGCAGCCATGCTGCCCATCATAAATACCTATGACCAGGAAACAGCAGATTTTGTTTCCCAGCACCTTGAAGCCTGTCTCAGGGATAGAAATGTATTTGAATTTGTATCCAAAGAAGAGGTGGACAAGGCTGTCGCCGGTGTTGACCTGGATAAGATGTTCGGACTGAAAGCCTCTCAGTATGCTGCCATAGGGCAAAAATTGGGCGTGGATTATGTCATCCACGGTGCCATGGTAGTGAAAAAAACGTTAAAGTTCACAGGATGGCGAAAAGATGTAGACGTTTCTGCCAGGATTTATGACGGTAGAACCGGCAATAAAGTAGACTCATGGCGATCCATGACTGAGTTTGCCGCCACAGATGCCGGCACTGAACTGGATGTTGAAAAAATGGCAGAATCCGCTGCCAACCATACTTGTTCAAAAATGATGGAGCGGCAGTTTTAACTCCCGCTGAAGCCCTGAAATAATTCATGACCGGGAAGGCAGAGAAAGAGAATTCTTTACAATCGTCTTTGCTTTCCCGGGTTTTTCCACCGGATCTTCCTGCCTGATTTCTCCCAATATGGTTTGATCCCAGGCTCTTGTATATCGTTGTTTGAGTATTTCCTATAAAAAGAGTTTTCTCAATCGCCACTTTATGAGAAGATACACCACCGCGATATACTGCCAAAACTCCAAAATGAGGCGAAAATGAAAAAAATTCATGTCACCAAAGGAGTCACCTGGGTGGAAATTCCCGAGGTAGATCTTTACCTGATGTGCGGATGTCCGGAGGACAGCGTAAAACATCTGATGAAGAGAGGACTGATCGTTTCCACTGAAAAAAAGGGGGTGACCTGCGAAACAGGCCCCAACGCCATTCTCTTATCCGACCTATCCATTCAAAACGGTAATTTTGCTAACCTGTCGGAGTTTCCCATCCTACACATGTTGTACCGCCAGGGCATGATAATGCCGGACCACCCAAACAACACCGGGGAAAAACCCATGCTCATCGGCCTTCCTGACCAGGTTACGGCTCAGGCCCAGTATATTTACCAGGGTAATTACGGGTTGACGTCTGTTGAAGAAATGGTTCAGGCCGGGGTATCGGAAAAAGAAGCCTGCGAGATGATGCGTCTTAAGTTAAAATTTGCCTTTGGTAAAATTCGCGACACCGAAGACCTGGTTGATATCCGGCCCGTTGGACAGGATCCCGTGGAACTCAAAAACGGGGTCATGCTGACCCGCATCGGCCTTAATGTATACAAGGTCCAATATAAAGATGAATCCGTGGTGGTCAATATGAATTTACCCGGCAATGAGCGGTATGAATCCCCGTATCAGCTTGGTGCCTATCGTATTCGGAAAAATTATTTTTCCGTGATTCATATTGGCGAAGGCAATGGCTGGGATATTTACAGGGGCTGTATGTCAAGCATCATAACTTTCCAGGGGCGGCTCTACCTCATTGATGCTCCGCCCAATATTCATCATACCCTGACCGCCCTGGGATTCAGCATCAACGAGGTGGAAGGCATCTTTCATACCCATGCCCATGACGATCATTTTGCCGGGTTGACCACCCTGATCCGGTCGGGAAGACGGATTAAATATTATGCCACCCCACTGGTCAGGGCCTCTGTGGTGAAAAAATTATCTACGCTCATGTCTTTAAATGAAGAGATGTTTGCCAATTATTTCGACATACGAGACCTTAAGTTTGATCAATGGAACGATATTAACGGACTGGAAGTAAAACCGGTTTTTTCGCCCCATCCCGTGGAAACCAGTATTTTATTTTTCAGGACCCTTTGGGGGAACGGGTATAAAACCTATGCCCATCTGGCAGATATTATCGGGTTTGATCTTCTGGAAAAGATGATAACAAAAAAGTCTTCCGGCCCCGGTATTACCCGTGAATTTTATGAAAAAACCATAGAACACTATCTGACACCGGTTGACATCAAAAAAATTGATAACGGCGGGGGACTGATTCACGGCAAGGCTGATGACTTTGTAAACGATAAGTCAAAAAGGATAATTTTGAGTCACAACGATTTGGAGATCAGTGATGCGCATAGGGAAATCGGGTCCAATGCCGTATTCGGCATGGAAGATGTGCTGATCCAGACCAAACAGAATTATAATCGGCGAAGCGCCTTTGATTATTTGAAGCAATATTTTCCAGAGGTCCCCAAGCATCAGTTGCTTGCCCTTCTTAACGGTCCGGTACAAACCTTTAATGCGGGCTCCATCCTGATCAAGAAGGATGAGAAAAATGAGGAAGCATTTCTGATTCTTTCAGGGGTTCTGGAATACATTGATGTAAAAAGACAGATGAATTTTACCCTGTCTGTTGGCTCTTTGATCGGCGAATATTCATGTGCCATGAATCTGTCGTCTTCCGGAACCTTCAGGGCAGCCTCTTACATTGATGCTTTGAAGATACCGGGTGGGCTGTTCAGGACATTTGCAGACAAGAATGATCTTTACCAGAAGATTCAAACCACCTATGCAGATAATGTGTTTTTGCAGAAAACCTGGCTGTTTGGAGAAATGATTTCCTATCCTACCCAGAACCGTATCGCCAAGGCCATGACAACAACTGCTTACGCTGCCGGAGAAGAGCTGGCAGTCGGAACAACCCCGGAATTGATTATGTTGGAAGAAGGACGGTTGCGGATTGATCTGAAAAAGACCTCCATTGACCTTCAGAATCCAGGGGATTTTTTCGGGGAGAAAAGCATCCTTCAGGCATCTATGGGATCCTTTAAGGCCGTTGCAGTATCCCCGTCAATCGTCAGGCAGATCCCCGGCCATGTGCTGGAGGATATTCCCATTGTTCAATGGAAACTTCTCGGCATGCATGAGGCAAGGACCCGGTTTGTCCCGGCTGCACCCACAAATCTCACCGCAAAGGTCGCGGATAAGAAAATAATCCTTGAGTGGCAGGATCCCAGTAATAATGAAACCGAATTCAGGGTCATGAGAAAGGCTGACGGGGAAAAGACGTGCCTGGAAATTAAGTCCCTGCCAGCAGATATCACCCGATATGAAGATCAGGTACCCGGTCCGGGTGTCTATCACTACCGTGTCAAATCAACCAATAAAGCCGGATATTCTCTGAACAGCAATATAGCAGAGGCAAAGGTAAGCCCCGTGGCCAGGCCCAGGTGAAATACCTTGGGCGTCCCAGTTTCTGTCCTTTAGGGTTAGGAATCGTTATTCAGTCTATTACAAATCGGTTAATCAAGTTATCCAGTTTAGCTGTCTGGGTTCCCATTTCCTGGGTATCAGCGTTGATATTCGTACAATTTTCAGACATTTTTGCGTTGGCCTGATTTACCGTTTCCATCTGTGCGGCAATGTCGGTGGTCAGGGTGTCAAACCGGGATATATTTGTGTTCACATCATTGATGCCCGTGGCCACGGTGGCGGTATTCTCCGCAATCTCCTTGGTGGTTGCGGATTGCTCCTCAATGGCCGAGGCAATATCATTGACCACATCATTCATATCTCCGAAAGTTTTCAATATACCTGCCATTTCATCCACTGTACCATCCGTGGACCGCATGATATTGTCAATTTTATTTTTAATGTCCTGGGTGGCCCTGGCTGTCTGCCCGGCAAGCTCTTTTATCTCCCCTGCAACAACGGCAAATCCTTTTCCTGCCTCACCGGCCCTTGCCGCCTCAATGGTGGCATTCAGGGCCAGAAGATTGGTCTGGTCCGAAATATCGTTAATGGATGCTGTAAAACCGTCAATCTCCTTTGCATCCTCACCCAGCTGATTCACTTTGGCCGAGGCGGTTTCAATTTTCTCTCCGGTTTCCGTGCTCATGGCCCTGGCTGCTTCCGCATTCTTGGCAATTTCGTTGATGGTTGCCGTCATCTCTTCTGTGGCAGAGGCCACAACATCCAGGTTCTCTGAAGACTGACCCACCACCTGGGAAATAGAGGATATTTGCGAACTCATTCCATTGGTGGATTGGGTGATCTCCTTGGTGGTGTCCAGCATTCGGGCTGAACTATCCGAGATATCCCGGGACGCATCCTTTGTCACATTAACGGAATGGGACAAAGATTGTGAACTCAAGGAAATGTCATGAATCATTACCTGAAGTTTTTCTATGAAGACGTTGAACCAATGGGAAAGTTCACCGATCTCATCTTTTGATGTGACCTTGATGCGTTTGGTCAGATCTCCTTCCCCTTCAGCCACATCTTTCAGGCTTGCGGTAACCCTTAAAATAGATTTCACAATGGTACCGGAGAAGAACAATGCCAGGGGAATGATCAAAACGATGCAGCAAAGATAGACAATCACAAGGGTATACACCACCTGCATGGTGTTATCCTTTACGGTTTTATCGGAGGTCAGAACTGAGATGGCACCTGAAAGGGCTTTATTCGTATAAATCGGCAGCAGACTCTGGAAATATTTGTTTTTGCCCACCTCGATTATCCAGGGAATTGCAGTCTGTTCTTCCAGGGTCCAATCACCAGGTGCAGTCAATGGAAATTTCTGACTTTGGATACTGCCGTAGGAAGATAAATCACCCACAGACAGTTTTTTCCCGGCAAATATGTTGACATGCATGCCGGTGAGTTCCGCCATCTTTTTTACAAAAGACCGGTCCAGGCTTTTTGACAGAACCACAGTTCCAAATCGTCTGGGCTCCATCTGATCGGTTTTCTTATTGTAGTCATCCGCCATCACGGGTATCGAGATGGACAATGCCAGGTGATCTCCCAACTTGTCCAGCCCACCTTCTGGGCGTGTCAAGGCCGTAGGAGTTTCCATAACCCGGCTTTCAAGATCACGGACTAAAACGCCTGTCTCCCACCTGCTCTTTTTTAAGTCATCGGTTTCCTTGATATGGGCGTATTTAAACTTTTTTTCCGGATTTACGTAATAATACCCTACCAGCAGGATCCCCTCATTTTTTTGCTCTGCAAATGCCACAATTTCTCCTGCGGCATCATAGACAGCCAGTTTCTGGATATTATTAACCGAAGCAGTTGCAAATAAGGCGTTGGCAAGGTCGGTAAAGGCGATACCCGTCATGCTCAGGTCAAGATTAGATTTAGAATCACCAATAAATTTAATATTTTCACTTACCTTGAACACCGTATCCAT
>PIVQ01000886.1 GCA_003354055.1 Desulfobacteraceae bacterium
ACAATTTTGTCCATTGCTTCAACAAACACAGGACAGTGTTCTACACAGGCCATGCAAGTGGTGCAGGCCCAGATTTCGTCACCGGTTATGGTGTCTTCAAGAAGAGACTGCGCTGAAGGTTTAACTGAGCTGCTCTGACATCTCATCGTAGTTTCGGCCTGCTCAAGAATTTTACGGATAACTTTTCTCGGAGACAAAGGTTTGCCGGATATGGCAGCCGGGCAGTTCTCTTCGCACCTGCCACAGGATACACAGCTTTCAGTTTCAAGTAATTGTTTCCAGGAAAAATCCTGGGCGGTTTTTGCCCCGATCTCACCTGATGCAGGATTGATCTTTCTTAAGGAGGCCTTTGGACCCTGTTTTTTATAGAAGATATTCAGGGGCGTGGCTGCCAGGTGGCGCATAAAGGTAAACGGTATGGTTGCAACAAAAGCCAAGGCAGCGAAAAAATGAAGCCGGATCATGAACTGCATGAACAAAGGTGAAGAAGGTGTACTAAAAGACAAAAGCCAGCCCACTGGAGATGCCCACGCAGAGGTGCTTCCGGTTATACTTATACGGGATGCCTCGGCTAAAAAACCTGACACCAGGATAAGCAGCAGGATGACCATGGGGAGAATTGTTCTTTTAGGTGCATAGGTTTTTTTAGACCCCATCCGGCGAAAGAACAGATACAGTGTGCCTGCCAGCATGGTAACGCCTGCGGCTTCTTGTAAAAGGGACAAAAGAAGGGCCGGAGTATTGGGGATGGAAAATCCCAACTGTGCCAGGATAATGACCGTTATGGGAAGAACAAAGCCCCAGAATACCGTCATATGAGCTGCGCCAACGGCTGGTCGTTTGAGGATCTCAGCGTGGTTTAAAAGATAATCTTTTACCCTGTTAAAGTCTCCGGAAATGTTTTCTTCCTTTTTCTTCCTCCACAACGACCAGCGCCCGGATAGGCCCTTTATCATGATGATGAAGGCAGCAGCGATGAGTAATGTATCAAATGATGTTATTAAAGATTTCACGGGTTATCTCTTTTTTAGCTATTATTATTTTTACCAGAAAATTTGCTCAAAACAGGCGCCAGGAACCACCCAAATAAAAGAACCAGGATAAATGCGCCAAAGCACAGGTGTATAAGGACAACCATCAGTGATTTGGTTTTTGTATCCGGGTGCATATATCCCCACATGGCGTTGATATCCGGATCATGGCATTTATAGCAGTCCTGATCATTTATCGGTTCAGTTTCACCATGAGCCCCATTTCCCTGATGGCATCCCAGGCAGTTATCCATTTCATAAATGTTTATGAAATTTGCTTTTTTATGAGAGGTTATTGAAGAAGATGAAAATAGTGTATACAGATCGACTTTTCCGGTTTCCATCTCATGACACCCGTTGCAATCCACAGGGTCAACACCTTCCCCGTCCATATGGGTTTCGTCTGTTATGCCGGTATGACAGTCCAGGCAGGTAATGGCCTGGCCATGAAGGGAAGCATCATAATTTTCAGGTGAAATCTGAAGAGAGCTTTCCTCACTTTCCGACCGGTGGCATTCCATACATTCTTCTGTTGTGTATCCTTCTGTATTTTCAGAGGCGAATGCCTGAGTATGGATTCCAACCGGAGTAAAGATTCCGGCCAGCAATAATAGCCCCAGAAAAGAATACCCGATCATAATCGCTTTTCTATTTTTCATTTTATTAATTCCTCTGCCTGGTTTTTAAGCACGGCTATTTGGGATATCAAAAGCGGAAGTATCTCCTGTGCGTCACCCACCACTCCCAGGTCTGCAAACCTGAAAATCCTGGCTCCCGGATTAAGGTCAATGGCAACGATCAGCTCGGATTTTTCGATACCGGCAGTGTATTCATTGGCACCGGAAATGCCGCAGTTGATAATCAACCTTGGGGCAACGTATTTACCGGTCTGGCCGATCTGCCTTTCATAGGGCAGGGTTCCCCAGTCAATAACGGGCCGGGTTGCCCCTACGGTTCCACCGATAGTCCGCGCCAGATGGTGAATGATTTCAAATGCCTCATCCTTGCCCACTCCACGGCCTCCGGCCACGATAATATCAGCCTCTTCCAGGTCCAGATTTTCAGGATCAGCCTCAATAATCTGTGTTACCTTTGTTTTAAGGACATCTTTTGATATCTCAGGCACAAATTTTATCACCCTTGCATCCTGATCACGATCCGGTTGTGTATCAAACAGCACAGACGGCAAAAAAGTGACAAGGGGCAAAACCTCACATTCAAGCACGATCTCTTCAAACAGATATCCGTTTGAAATTGGACGAATGGCTCTTGATTCTCCTGCCTGGTCCATGTGAAAATCCATTGCACGGGTTATGAGGCCGGCTTTCAACATCGCTGCCAGACGAGGGAAGAGATCGTCGGTCTCGGCAGTCTGGGCCGCAAGCAGACAGGTCGGTGTTTCTGATCTGATGGCATTGAGCAGTGCATGGGAAAAGTATTCTCCCTGATACCGTTCCATTTGATCGTCTATTATATTCAGAACTTGGGTAACGCCATAAGAACCCAGTGATATAAGTTCTGTTTTTGAAATGGTTCCGAAAGCCACGGCAGTCACAATGCCTTGTTCCCCTGATTCTAAAATCAGTCGATGGGCTTCAGCCGTCAGGCCGTAGGTGGGTGCTTCAATGCTTCCTTCTCGATGTTGGACCAGTATCCAGATGTCAACCATGGTCTCTCCTATATCCTTCTTCCGATACGATGACCTTCAATAATGGCCATGTCGGTTTTTCTCGGGGCCACGCAGTCGCCCACCCGGTATATTTGTTTCAC
>PIVQ01000166.1 GCA_003354055.1 Desulfobacteraceae bacterium
TGTCAATACGGCATCCCGATCCATGCTCATTACCGAGTCTGATCCCAAAGCACTGCTGGATCGATTTGAGTCCTATGAGGCACCTGTGGTTAACAAATGGATTGACCGGAACAACACCTAAGGCACAAAATCAAAAACAAATCTTCCATAACAATAAATGCATTTTGTGCCCTGTTTGAGCTGATATTGAAGTTCAGCTTAAATTTGGGGTGGCTTTAATTCACTACTGGGCCTATGGCGGATGATACAGGAGGAAAACATGGGAATTAAACAATGGGGAATGGCTGTCTTACTTTTCTTCCTCACGGTGGTCGCAGCCCAGGCAGGCTCTCCAATATGGAAAATCTCCGACGGCAACCATCACCTTTATATCGGCGGTACCATCCATGTGCTGGGTGAGGCAGATTATCCCCTGCCGGAAGAATTTGACAGGGCGTATGCCGATTCCCACACCCTGGTCTTTGAAACCGATATCGGACAGATGGAGAATCCCGAATTTGCCAGCCAGATGATGTCCCAAATGGTATATACGGACGACCGGACCTTGAAAAACCTGCTGCGTCCAAATACCTTCACAGACCTGACCCGGTTTGCCGGGGAGCGGGGCATCCCTGTTGAGGCCCTCAATCAATTCAAACCAGGGATGGTGATGGTCTTTCTTACCCTGACTGAAACACAGCGGTTGGGGGTTGGCGGCGCAGGCGTTGACGAATTCTACTTTAAAAAAGGCAAGACGGATGGCAGGGCCATGGCTTTTCTTGAAAGCCCCATGGCACAGATCGGTTTTTTGTCGGAAATCGGCATGGACAATGAAGATGAGATGATTGCCTATATTCTCGAAGATGTTGAAAAACTGCCCGGTCTGCTCCCGGTAATGAAACAGGCATGGAAATCCGGGGACAATGACCTGTTGTACAGAAAGACATTAGCACCCCTTAAAAAAGATTTCCCGGAGCTTTATCATTCCATCATGGTACAGCGGAATCTCAACTGGCTGCCGCAAATACAAAAGATGATGACTACCTTAGAAGTGGAATTTATCCTGGTGGGTGCAGGCCACCTGGCCGGAGACCGGGGACTGCTTGAACTGCTCCGGAAAAAAGGGTTTAAGGCAAAGAACCTTTAATCCTTAAATCGCCGTCAAGGTGTTGGCGAGGGGCCAAGTTCAGTTATTAACTCGTCCGTGGTACATTGACGGCAATACCCCTTTATATGATCAATGGCAGTGTCGTGCCGCTCCCGGGTGTGTGTGGCGCAGGCATCGGTGATTAAGGTGACCAGATAACCCAGATCACAGGCATCTCGTACCGTGGAGCTGATACATTGATCCGTGAGCATACCGGAGACAATGAGATATTTGACACCCAGGTTCCCTAAGATGTAATGAATATTGGTGGAGATGAACACGCTGGATGAGGTTTTGGGGAAGATGATCTCATCGTCAATAGGCTGAATCCGGCGCAGCACCTTTGCATCCCGCGAGCCTTTGGAAACGTTGAAGCCGCTGATCTTATAGTCAAGGCTGCGGTCTCTTCCGTCGTGGGTCAGGCTTTCGATCACCGTGTAAAGCACCTCAATTCCGGTCCCACGGCAGGCCCTCTGCAGGCGCTCCATATTCGGCAAGGCAATATTGTTAAGGCGACTGAAATAGTAGTCGTACCTGACCAGGGCATCATCTGGTTCAAGCCCCTGCGCCTTGTATACACCGCCTTCGGGCCTGGCATTCAGATTTTGGACATCTACGAACAGCAAAGCGGTTTCGGACGGTACCACAGGTGTCTGCCGGGTTAAAATATCCGTCATTATCAGTACCGCTCCAGCAGAAGATCGACTTCCTCTTCCAGGCTTGCCTCTTTAAGATTTTCCCACTCGTGTTGGCGTACCGCCGTAAAGGACCGGGCTAAAGGTTCTCCCATTGCCGAGAGCAGCAGATCATCTTTTTTCAGGGCATCAATGGCCTCACCCAGATTCTGGGGCAGCAGATCTATTCCCTTCTCCCTGCGCTGTTTTTCAGGAATAAGGCCGGGGTCTACCAAGACCTCTTCCGGAAGTTCCAAATCACGAGTTATCCCGTCCATGCCTGCGGCAATGATTGCGCCGAGGGCCAGATAGGGATTGGCAGTTCCATCTGCGGTTTTATACTCGATGCGGTCGGCCCTGGCTCCTGTTTTGTCCTTACAGACACGCAGGGCAGCCTCCCGGTTCTGGGTTCCCCAGGCCCTGAAGGCTCCGGCCCAGAAATGGGGACGAATACGCCGGTAGGAGGTCTTGCCGGGGATGGTGACGGCGCACAGTGCCGGCAGGTGATCAAGGATGCCGGCCATGAATGCGGCACACTCGCGGCTCAACCCGTTTGTCTGGCGGGGCTCTCCGCTGACATTTTTTCCTTCCCGCCACAGGCTGAAATTGATATGACTGCCGGATCCGGCCTTGTCTTCGTAAATCTTAGGCAGAAAGGATGCAATCAACTCATGTTGAAATGCAACCCCCCGTACGGTTTCCCGGTAACGTATCTGCCGGTCCGCCGCATGAACCGCTTTAGCATAGCGAATATTTACCTCCTGCTGACCGGGGCCGGACTCAGGATAGTAGCTTTCCACCTCAATGTTCTGTGCCATAAACGATTCGGTAAGATCGTTAATATAGGCCAGGTGTTGATTCATGGATCCGGTTGAGGCATATACCGTGTTATCGGCCGGGTCAAAAGTGCCGTCAGGATTTTTTTTCAACAGAAAAAACTCGTTTTCAAAAACCGCATTAAGGAGCAGTCCGTTTTTCTCAAGCTGATCCGCCTGCCGTTTCAAAAAACCTCTGGGACAATGGTCCCAAACAATTCCGGTTTCAGGGACGATCATATCGCACATAACTTGGGCATGTCCCTTTGCATAGGGAAGCACGACAAGGGTTGACCAGTCCGGCATCAGCCGGACTTCACCCACGGGATCAAGTCCGGTTTCAGCAACCACGGCGTCATACATCACCGGAATCGCCATCTGGGCAGATGTGATACCGATGCCGTTATCCGTGAGGTCTTCCAGAAAATTGATATGGTAAGCTTTTGCCCGGATCACATTGGCATTGTCACACCAGAGCAGGCGAATAAATTTTACGCCTGCCTCTTCCAGCATTTTTTGGGTGGTCTTGTGCATGGCCTTTCCTTTAGAAATCTTTATAAAGCCCGGGTCTTGTCCCTTAACCAGGTTTTCACCTCAGGTGCCAGGCCCGGTGCCAATTTTTCATAGACTTCTCTGTGATAATCGTCGATCCAGCGAATTTCCGACTCGGTCAACGCTGCCCTGTCCAGCAAGCCCCGTTCAAAGTGGCAGAGGGTCATGTTTTCAAATCTTAAAAATTGGCCGAACCCGGTTTTTTCATCTTCTGCCACCAGGATCATATTTTCAAGACGGATTCCATACTGCCCTTCCCTGTAGAGTCCTGGCTCATTGGTCAGAAGCATGCCCGGTTTTAAAATCTCATCCACGGGATGGGGACTGATCCTGGCAGGCCCTTCATGGACGCAGAGAAAAAAACCGACCCCATGCCCTGTGCCGTGGCCGAAATCCATGCCCTGCTGCCATAGATACTGCCGGGCCAGGGTGTCGATCTGATATCCCCTTGTACCGGTGGGAAACATCGCTGTGGCAACGGCAACATGGCCCTTGAGCACCAGGGTGTAATCTTCGATTTCCTGGTCTGTGGGGCGGCCCAGATGAAGCGTCCGGGTAATGTCGGTGGTACCGGTGAGATAGTTGCCACCTGAATCACTCAAAAACATGGCATCCCGGGTCAGGGTCACATCGGTCTCTTTAGTGGCGCAGTAATGGCACATGGCAGAGTGTCCCTTGAATGCCATGATGGAATCAAAAGAGGCATTGATGAATTCGTCCTGCGCCTTGCGGAATTCAAGTATTTTCTCAGCCGCGGATATTTCCGTAATGGGTTGTTCGCAAGTTTCCACCCAGTTCAGAAAGTTGACCACGGCCCTGCCGTCTTTGACGGCAGTATCCCGCATATGACCGATTTCAACCTTATTTTTCAAACATTTTAATCCTGTGGCAGGATTCTGTTTTTTAATAATTTTTGCCTTGGGGTTTATCGCCCGGAAGAGGTGGTCGCTGACCGCCTCGGGATTGATAAGGATCCGGGCTGCGTCATCTAAAGTGGCAAGATGCCGGTCTATTGCCTCATAGGGCTCAAGAACAATTTCATCCCGTTCCAGAGATTCCCGGGTAGCCGGATCAAGCTTGGCAGGGTTGATAAACAACCTTGTCTTGTCAGGGAAAATCAGGGCAAAGGCCAGGTTCACCGGATTGGTATGAACATCCGCGCCCCTTAAATTAAATGTCCAGGCAATATCATCTAAAGCTGTTATCAGATGGACATTGGCCCCGTGATCAGCCGTTCTTTTCCGTATATCCGCAAGTTTTTCCATCCGGTTCCGGCCGGCATATTCATCCTCCAGAACAAAGGCCCGGGTGGCAGGCATGGGACCGCGATCTGTCCAGAGATCGGATATCATATCCAGGGTAGTGTCCAGATTAATGTCATGATCATCAAATTTTGCCCGCAGCTTTTTTGTCTGTGCCGCAGAGACCAGACAACCGTCAAGGGCAATACAATCCCCTGATCCAAGATTTTTGACCAGCCAGGCATCAAAATCAGGTACACCATCATCCCCCTGCTTGAACAGCTCAAACGCATCCATCTGGGACCGGGCCTGAATCCAGTACCTAAAATCTGTCCAGAGTATGGCATCTGTCTTTGTAACAACCGCAGTGCCGGCGGATCCGGTAAATCCGGTAAGCCAATGCCGGCCCTGCCAGTGACTGGCCGTATATTCACTCTGGTGGGGGTCACCACTGGGAACAATCACAGCGGTAATGCCCCGGTCTTCCATTGTCGCCCTCAGGGCAACGAGTCTTTCTTTAGAATTCAATATGCGTTCCTTATCTTATTCGATCACAAATCGGTTGATTAGGCTGTCCAGCTTGCCGGTCTGTGTGCCCATTTCATCTGTATCTTTGTTGATATGGGTACAATTATCAGACATTTTGGCACTGGCCTGATTTACGGATTCCATCTCTTGAGCAATCTCCGAGGTCAGGCCGTCAAACTGGGTGATACTGGCGTTTACATCACTGATGCCTGTGGCAACGGTGGCTGTATTATCTGCAATTTCCTTGGTTGTGGCAGACTGCTCCTCAATGGCCGAGGCAATGTCGTTCACCACATCATTCATGTCCCCAAAGGTTTTTGAAATTGTTACCATCTCCTCCACAGTCATGGTGGAAGACTTCATTATATTCTGTATTTTCATCTTGATATCCTGGGTGGCCTCTGCGGTCTGGGTGGCCAGGGCCTTGATCTCCCCTGCCACAACGGCAAAGCCCTTACCGGCCTCTCCGGCACGGGCCGCCTCAATGGTGGCGTTCAGGGCCAGCAGGTTTGTCTGTTCGGAAATCTCATTGATGGATTCTGTAAACGTGTCAATTTCTTTGGCATCCATACCCAGCTGAGTCACCTGGCCTGACGCATTCGCTAATTTTTCACCCGTTTCATTACTCATGGCCCTGGCAATTTCCGCGTTCTTGGCAATCTCATTGATGGTGGCAGTCATCTCTTCGGTGGCTGAGGCCACGATATCCAAATTGTCGGAGGCCTGGCCCACAACACCTGCGATGGACGTAATTTCAGAACTCATCTCATTGGTCGACTGGGTAACCGAATGGGTGGTTTCAAGCATCTTATTCGAATTTTCCGATATATCGTTTGCCTCTTTCCGGGTCACCTGAACAGATTTTGAAAGGGACAGTGAGCTTGCAGAGATATCTGAAATCATGATCTGGAGTTTTTCAACAAATAAGTTGAACCACTGGGACAGCTCACCGATCTCATCGCGTGATTTGATTTCGATCCGTTTGGTCAGGTCCCCTTCCCCTTCTGCCACATCCTTAAGACTGGCTGTAACCGTTAGCAAAGATTTTACCATGGAGCCGGAGAAGAACAGGGCAACGGGAATAATTAAAACAATACAGCAGAGATAGACAATAACCAGGGTGTAGACCACCTGAAGAGTGTTGTCCATAACGATCTTGCTTGATGTGAGAACGGAAACAGCCCCTTGACGTTTTGTATCCACATAGATCGGAAGTAGTCCCTGGAAGTAGGATTTACCCCCCACGTCAATGGTGCTGGGGACCACCTCCTGGCCTTTCAGGGTCCAGTCTTTGGCAGCGGAAGCGGACAGTCCGGCAGGATTCATCCTTTTATATTCGGCCAGATCACCAAAAGAGAGGTCTTCTCCGGTAAAGATGTTGATGTGCAGCCCTGTTAGTTCGGCCATCTGGGTGACAAAAGATCTGTCCAGGCTTTTTGACACCAAAACGAAACCAAAGAGTTTGGGCTCCATTTGATCGGTATCCTTGTTATAATCATCTACCATCACCGGCACATAAATGGACATGACAAGGGTATTACCCTGTCTTACAAGGCTGCTCGAAGGCTTAACAGATGTCAGGCCTGTACGGGTCAGAGGGTTTGCAAGCCCCGGGAGATCTGCATTGGTTTCCCATTTACTCTTCTTTAAGTCTGCATCATCCGCAAGACGGGTATATTTAAAGGCCTTTTCCGGATTAACGTAATAGAACCCTGCCAGAAACTGACCGTCTGCCTGGCGTTCGGAAAAGACAAGCAGTTCACCGTTGGCATCATAAAGGGCCATGGTATTGATATTGTTCACCGTAGCCGTTGCAAACAGGCCATTGGCAAGATCCATGAACCCAGGTTCAGTCATCCCCAGGTCATAATCTTTTTTGAAATCTCCCAGGAATTTTACGTTTTCACTGACCTTGAAAACAGAATCCATCTGGGCAATCTTCCGGATCAAATCTTCCTGGATTTCGGTAATTTTAGATTTTACATTGTTGGCCCCGATAACCAGTTTGGCATTGGTGGTCGTTACATTTTGATTGTATGTCACATAAGAGACCACAAGGGATGAGGCAATCATCACCATACACACCACCAGTACGATTACACTCAAAATTTTCTGTTTTAATTTAAAATTAAATCCCTTCATTAAGTCCCTCCTGATAAGGCTTTTTTGTCTTAAAAGTTTTGTTTGCCATCAAAAAGGCTTACACTTTTTATACGATTTTCTCAATCTTTTTCCTTGCAAGAACCCGTAATGGCGTGATAGAAAACCATACCATACAGTATGGTTTGTTAATTCTATTTGGAGACCCGACGTAATCTGATGAAACCCTCCCCGAAAAAAACAGGAAAGCCGGCCTGGCTGGCCCAGGGATTTAAGATATTAAAAACCCATGGGGCTGCCGGCCTGACCATTGAAAACCTGACCCGGGCCATGAACCGGACCAAAGGCGCCTTTTACCATCACTTTAAAACCAGGCAGGACTACTCTTTTAAACTTCTGGAACTATGGGAAGAACGCCAGGCAGATGAGATTATCAGAATCTCGAAACAGGAAAAGACCTTTGACGAGATCAACCAGACCCTGGTGGATCTGTCAGAAAAGGCCATGGATCCGCAAATCGAGGTGGCCATCCGGGCCTGGGCCCTAAGAGACCCTTTGGCCAGGGAATTTCAGGAACGGATCGACAGCCATAGAATGGCGTTTCTCAAGGAGATGTTTGCCTTGATGACGAATGCGCCCGATGCAGCCGACCTTTTTGCCATGATCCGGTACTGCTTTTACATCGGCAGCCACCAGATCATCCCGGCCATGGATGAAACAACATATCAGGACAGGCTGAACGCCCTCACGAGGATGTTCACCCTCTATTCCCAACATGAAAACAACATACAAAATAAAAGGAAAGCCCCATGAAAACCATTATCGAACCCTTTCGTATCAAAACCACAGAACCCATTAAAATCATCTCAAAAGAAGAGCGGATAGAGGCCCTGAAGGCTGCCCATGAAAACGTCTTCCTTCTGGATGCTGAAGACTGCTGCATTGATCTGCTGACCGATTCCGGCACAGGAGCCATGTCCACCCGACAATGGGCCGCCATGATGCTGGGGGATGAGTCCTATGCCGGTTCAAAATCCTGGAAACATTTTGAGAAGACGGTCCGGCATATTACCGGTATCAAACATATACTTCCCACCCATCAGGGACGGGCTGCAGAGGGCATCCTGGCCCATACCCAAATCAGGAAAGGGGACGTCATCCCCAACAACTCCCACTTTGATACCACAAGGGCCAATATCGAATTTGTGGGCGGTATCGCAGCCAACCTTCTCTGTGACGAGGGCACGGACACGGCAGATGAATCTCCGTTCAAGGGCAATATGGATATAAACAAACTCAAGGCCTGTATTGCCGAGCACGGCAAAGAGAAAATCCCCTTTGCCATGATCACGGTCACCAACAACACAGGGGGTGGACAGCCGGTTTCCATGGCGAATATCAAAGCGGTTAAAGAAGTGCTGAACAAACACAATATCCCCCTGGTAATCGACGCCTGCAGATTTGCGGAAAATTCTTATTTCATCCATGAGAGAGAAAAAGGGTACATGGGTAAATCCCTTCTTGATATTGCAAGGGAGATGTTCTCCTATGCCGATGCGGCCACCATGAGCTGCAAAAAAGACGGCCTTGCAAATATCGGCGGATTTCTTATCTGCAACGATGATAAGTGGGCTGAGGAATTTAGAAACCTGCTTATCATGAGAGAGGGGTTTCCCACATACGGAGGCCTTGCCGGCCGTGATCTGGAGGCCATTGCCGTGGGACTGATGGAGGCACTGGAGTACGACTACCAGGTATATCGTCAGGCAACGGTAAGGTATTTGAGTGAAAGGCTGATAGATATGGGGGTCCCCATTGTCCGGCCTGCCGGCGGCCATGCCGTTTTTCTGGATGCCCGGAAAATGCTGGACCATATCCCGGATCTCCAGTATCCGGGCATCGGTGTTGTGAACGCCTTATATATTGAAGGCGGGGTCCGTGGGGTTGAACTCGGGTCGGTCATGTTCGGCAGCTTTGACGAGAACGGCAAGGAGCAATCATCTCCTTTGGAGCTGGTCAGACTTGCCTTCCCCAGAAGGGTTTATACCCAGAGTCATTTTGACTATCTGCTGGAAGTAATCCGGGAAGTCTGGACCAACAAATCAAAAATCCCTGGATACAAGATCACATACCAGACCCAATACTTGCGTCATTTTACCTGCCATTTTGAACAGATATAGCAATTGCCAGAAAATGCTACGGATGCATAAAAAACCACGACATGATGCATAAAAATGCATCCGAATAAAATTCGGTCAGCTATGCATGTATATACAAGATATCGTGGCTAATATAAGGGATTTTCGAAAATTTCAAGATCTTTTTTATGGGAAACACCCTTTTTTTACTTGATATATATTGATGAGTTTTTTATATTGCAACACTCACAATTTTATTTGTAGGTATGCTGATTTTTTTAATTTTAATGAAGGGGAGAAAAACATGAAGTCTATCTTTAGAGCAATTGCAGTTGCAGCACTTGGTCTGGCTGTATTTACCGCCCAGGG
The DNA here is from genome assembly GCA_003354055.1 of Desulfobacteraceae bacterium. The sequence goes on from PIVQ01000166.1 coordinate 9,544, forward strand.
ATTTGCGGCAGATACAATCAAGCTCGGGTCCGCAGGGGTTATCTCCGGCGACCTGGCACCTTACGGTATTTCAGCCCTCAGGGGTGTTGAAATTGCCATTGACGACATCAATGCCGCAGGCGGCGTTCTTGGCAAACAACTCGAAGTCATCGCCGGTGATGATGTCTGTAAACCTGAAATCGCAGTAAACATGGCAACCAAACTGGTTTCCGATGGTGCCCAAATGATCGTTGGTCACGTTTGTTCCGGTTGTACCATTGCTGCAAACAAAATTTACAAAGATGCAGGACTCCTGGTTGTATCCCCGGCATCTACTGCAGATCCCCTGACACTGACCGGTGAACATCCCAATTTCTTCAGAACCATTGCCTATGACGGTGCACAGGCTAAACTCATGACTTCTTTTGTGAAAAGTGAGCTCAAAGCCAAAAAAGTTGCTCTGATCCATGACAAAGGCGATTATGGTAAAGGCCAGATGGAATTGGCCATGAAAGAATTTGAAGCCATGGGCGATGTTGACATCGTTCTTTTCGAAGGTGTTACCACCGGTGCTGTTGACTATACAGCCATTGTACAGAAAATCAAACGTTCCAAAGCCGACGTTACCATGTGGGGCGGATATCATTCAGATGCTTCCAAAATTGCTCAGATGCTGAAAAAAAAGAGGGTTAAAACTACTTTCTTCGGCGGTGACGGTATCATCGGTGACAACTTCACCACTCTGGCCGGCAAATATGCTGAAGGCGTTTATGCCACAGGCCCCAATGATACATCCTCCAATCCCCTTTACCAAGAACTTACCGCAAAACATCAGAAAAAATACGGCGAAGATCCCGGAACATTCTTTTACAACGGCTATGCCTGTGTTCAAGCCCTGGCCGCTGCTGCTGAAAAAGCAGGTTCTCTGGACTACGATGCTCTTCGCGCTGCCATGTTTGACACCAAAATCGATTCTCCCCTGGGACCCATTGGTTTTGATAAAGCTGGCGACGTTATCGGCGCGGGTTTCTCCGTATACAAAGTTATTGACGGGAAATACACCCAGGTTAATTAATCTGTAGAAGTCTTAAAAACAGGAGTGGCGGAAATCCCGCGCTCCTGTTTTTTTAAACTATAGGTTTGTTTAAATTTAACAGAGTTTAGGAGTTCTAAATTAATTAACATGCGTTGGATAAATATATTATCAGGACTGGCTATTGCCGGGGTACTGGGTTTTTTCGGTATCAGGGAACTTATGACAGATCCTGTTTATTTTCTGGAATTATTTTTAGGGGGTCTTACGAGGGGCAGCATTTACGCCCTGATCGCCCTCGGTTACACCATGGTTTACGGTATCATTCAGTTGATCAACTTTGCCCATGGTGAAATTTATATGATCGGTGCTATGACAGCACTGATCGTAGCTTCGGTCCTGGGACTCTGGGGCTGGCATTCTGCGGTTATCGGAATTCTTGCTGTTGTCTTCGCTGTTGTTTACTCCTGTGCCTACGGCTTTACCGTTGAAAAGATTGCCTATAAACCCCTGAGAACAGCCCCCCGGCTGTCTGCCCTCATCTCTGCCATTGGTATGAGCCTCTTTCTTCAAAACTATGTCATGCTGGCCCAGACCTCTGAATATCTGCCGTTTAAAAGTCTGATTCCCGACTTTGCCTTCTGGGAGCCCTATGCCCATATTATTACCTCTGTTGAGCTGACCATTATTGTTACCACGGTTGTTGTTATGATTCTTTTGGGGATGCTCATTAAGTTTACGAAAATCGGAAAGGCCATGCGTGCCACGGCTCAGGACAAAGTCATGTCCTCTCTTGTCGGCATCAATGTAAACCAGGTTATTTCCACCACATTTGTTGTGGGCTCGGCCACAGCTGCCATCGGCGGGGTGCTCATTGCCTGCCATGTGGGCCAGATCAATTTTTTCATCGGATTTCTTGCAGGGCTAAAAGCATTTATCGCAGCTGTTCTGGGCGGTATCGGTTCCGTACCAGGAGCGGTACTGGGCAGTCTTGTCCTGGGAATTTCCGAAAGCTTTTTTACCGGCTATTTCTGGAGTGAGTATGAGGATGTCTTTGCCTTTACCATCCTGGTTATTATCCTGATCTTCCGTCCGTCAGGCATCCTTGG
>PIVQ01000887.1 GCA_003354055.1 Desulfobacteraceae bacterium
GATACCCACGATCTTAACATCCGTTATGCGGATGAGATGGGTGAGATTGTTGAAGATACCTACGACATGATCGTTCTGTCCGTGGGTCTTGAAATCACCCCTGAAACCAAAGAACTGGCTGATAAACTTGGAATTGACCTCACGGACAACGGATTCTGCAAGACAGATTCCTTTGAACCTGTGACCTCTTCCCGCGACGGCATCTTTGTTTCCGGTGTATTCAACAATCCCAAGGACATCCCTGAGTCAGTTCTGGATGCTTCTGCGGCTGCTTCTGCTGCCGGTGACGCCTTAAGTGATGTTCGCGGCACCATGACAAAAGAAGTCGAAATCGTTGAAGAGGTAAATGTTGTGGGCGAACGGCCCAGAATCGGTGTGGTCATCTGTGACTGCGGCTCCAATATTGCCGGTGTTGTGGATTGTCCTGATGTGACTGAGTATGCAAAGAGCCTGCCCTATGTGGAATTTGCAGATGAAAGTCTCTATGCCTGTTCCCAGGATGCCCAGGACAAGATGGTTGAGCATATCAAGGAAAAAAATCTCAACCGGATTGTTATTGCAGCCTGTACACCGAAAACCCATGAGCCCCTGTTCCAGGAAACCCTGAAGAACTCTGGTCTGAACAAATATCTGTTTGAAATGACCAACATCAGGAACCATAACTCCTGGGTTCATAAAAACAATCCCGAGCTTGCCACTGAAAAAGCCAAGGATCTGGTCCGCATGGCCGTTGCCAAGGCAGCCCTTGCAGAGCCTCTTGCCGAAGAAAAAATCAACGTCATTGATTCAGTCATGGTCATCGGCGGCGGTCTGGCCGGTATGACGGCGGCTAAGAGTCTTGCCACTCAGGGGTATGAAACTCATATCATCGAGAAAAAAGATGCACTTGGCGGAGAAGCGGTCAAATTGTACAAGACTGCCCAGGGTGAAGATGTCGGTGAAAAGCTTACCGCTTTGATTTCTGAGGTGGAGGGCAATGAGAATATTACGGTTCACACCAACACTACCCTTGACGGTCTTGAAGGTTTTGTAGGCAACTTTAAATCCCAGTTGAAAACAAACGGGGAGACTAAAGAACTGGAACATGGCGTTGCAATTCTTGCCACAGGTGCCAAATGTTCAGAACCCACTGAGTACGGATTTGGTGAAGACGACAGGATTATCAAAACCCTGGATCTGGATAAGATGCTCAAAGAAAAGGATCCTAAACTGGATGCAGTGAACTCTGCGGTTTTTATCCAGTGCGTTGGTTCCAGAGAGCCGAACCGGCCCTATTGTTCCAGAGTATGTTGTACCCATTCCATTGATAATGCCATCGAGCTGAAAAAACGTAATCCCGACACGGATGTCTTCATTATATACAGAGATATCCGGACCTACGGTGAACGTGAACTGCTCTACAAAGAGGCAAGGGAACTGGGCGTGATTTTTATCCGGTACGACGTGGATAGAAAACCTGAGGTTAAGGTTGAAAAAGACGCGGTTAAGATCACCTTGATCGATCACGTACTTAACAAACCTGTAACCATTGATGCAGATCTGCTCACTCTGGCTGCGGCCATTGAACCCAGACGGGATGAGAGACTGGCTAACTTCTTTAAAGTACCCCTGAATGACGAGGGCTTCTTTGTTGAAAAACATGCCAAACTCGGACCTGCGGAATTTGCTACTGACGGTGTTTTCCTGGCCGGTTCCGGTCACTATCCCAAACCGATTAATGAAGCCATTACCCAGGGCCGTGCTGCAGCATCCCGCGCACTCACCCTTCTGGCTAAAAAAGACAGCCTGTATACCAGCGGCACCATTGCCACGGTGGATTCTGAAAAATGTTCCGCCTGCGGCGTCTGTGTTTCCATCTGCCCCTATAATGCTCCGGGGTTTGCTGCTGAAGGTCGGTTTGCGGGTCTTGCCGAAGTTAATCCGGTTCTCTGCAAAGGCTGCGGCCTATGTGTGGCCTCCTGCCGTTCAGGTGCCCTGCATCTGAGAGGATTTGATACCAACCAGATTTTTTCACAGATATTTGCCCTCGGGGAAGTTGTGTAGAAGTGGTTTAAAGGAGAATTAATAAAATGAGTGATAAAGAAATTAAAATCGTAAGCTTTCTGTGCAACTGGTGCTCTTACGGGGCAGCAGACCTTGCAGGGGTCAGCAGGATGGAATATCCGGCTGACATCCGGGTTATCCGGATTCCCTGCACCGGCAGAATGAGTCCCAAATTTGTCCTTTCCGCATTCAGAGAAGGAGCTGATGCGGTATGGGTATCCGGCTGACATCCCGGTGAATGTCATTACCTGGATGGTAATTATTATGCACGTCGGAAATTCGCTTTAATGGGTAACCTGCTTGAGCACATGGGCATTGAACGTGACCGTGTTCATTTTTCCTGGATCTCTTCTGCCGAAGCCGTAAAATTTGTGGATGTGGTCAAGGAAATTTCAGACAAGGTACAGGCCCTTGGACCGAATAAAAAATTTGTAAAGGACTATAATTAAAATGGATACCTGTATACAAAAAATCAGGGAGTTAGCTGCTGATCTCCTTGAAAAAGGTAAGGTTGAAAAAGTGATTGGTTTCACTGACGGAACCATTCCCATGGCAACCAGTCCTGTTGCGATCACAAGTAAAGAGGATGTTGAAAAACTGACATTTTCTTCCACCTGCGGACTGAACCTTGCAAACTATGCGTCCAAGGAAAAAGGGAAAATCGCCGTTATTGCAAAAGGCTGTGATTCCAGAAACCTTGTGACCCACATTGTTGAAAACCAGATTGAAAGAGACAACCTCTATATAATCGGTGT
>PIVQ01001742.1 GCA_003354055.1 Desulfobacteraceae bacterium
CACATTATTTTCAGCTTCAACCTGCTTGCAGGGGAAGTTTTGCTTCAAAAAACCCTGTATCACAACTAGGGATGTTTTATTACATAACTGTTAAAACAGTTAAAACACAAGTTAAATAACACTGTTAAGAAACATGTTACAAATTCGCGTTTGAAATTTCAGTGATTTTGTAACATGTTTTTTAACATGTTATAAAATAATTTATTACAGATTAAATAACACATAAAATGCTATTTAAAAGGCAATAAAACAACTCATGAGACGAGAAGCTTGCTCGAAATGCTTGTTGGTACAGAAACACTCGTAATTTGTAACAGGTTAAAAAACATTGTAATAAAATCGACCTTTTTTTACATGTTACAAATTGAATTTTTTACAGGTTAAAAAACATTGTGCTAAAATAAATCCACCAGACAACCACCTTAATTTGGGCTTTTTTGTTTTTTAACACTGTTAAAAAACATGTAATAAATGTAAAAAATGTTAAATAACCTGTAATAAAACATCCCTAGGTGTACAGTAGTAGATGGGAAACTGCAAGTGTTTACAGCCTCCTTTTGTGCCTAAAAATTGTATGGGTGCAACTTGTGGTTAATATATACGTGTCACTAAATTTTCAGATTGAAACGGTTCCTTGTGTTGCTTGGAGAGACTAACTTTTGACCCGTTTTTTATT
>PIVQ01000888.1 GCA_003354055.1 Desulfobacteraceae bacterium
GTCCTAAACTGCCGGGAGGCAATATGAAGTATGTCAGTCACGCAACATGTATGATCTGCAGCAAAACATTTAAAAAGGGTGAATTTGACTATATCTGTCCAGATCATGGAAATGAAGGGATCCTGGATATTGAATATGATTATGATGCCATAAAAAATAAGTTTACAAAAGATCAGCTCAGCGCAAACAAGGATCTGTCTATCTGGAGGTATAAGCCACTTCTTCCGGTAGATGAAAATTGTAAGGTTCCAAACCTGTCCGTGGGTAATACCCCCCTTATCAATGTAGATACGCTTGCAGGTGACCTTGGTATTAGGCATCTTTATTTAAAAGATGACGGCCGGCTGCCTACGGCATCCTTTAAAGACAGGGCAAGTGCAGTTGCTGTCGTAAAGGCCAGGGAAAACAGTGCAAAGATAATCACCACAGCCAGCACAGGGAATGCTGCAGCAGCCTTGGCTGGGCTTTGCGCATCCATGGGACAGGCAAATGTCATCTTTGTGCCGGCAAAAGCCCCCCGGGCAAAAATAGCCCAGCTTTTGATGTTCGGGTCAAAGGTTGTATTGGTTGACGGAACCTATGATGACGCATTTGATCTGTGTCTTAAAGTTGCCAATGAATATGGCTGGTATAACAGAAATACTGGGTTTAACCCCTATATGTCCGAAGGCAAGAAAACCTGTTCCTTTGAAATTTGTGAACAACTAAACTTTCAAGCACCGGATGCAATTTTTGTCAGTGTGGGAGACGGCTGTATCATCGGCGGTATCCATAAAGGCCTAAAAGATCTTTTCAAACTGGGATGGATTGACAAAATGCCGCGTCTGATTGGTGTCCAGGCTGAAGGAAGCAGCTATATGTATCAGGCCTGGAAGAATAATGAGGATATAATCACAAAACCTTCAGCCAAAGCCGAAACCGTGGCCGACAGCATCAGTGCAGGGCTGCCGCGGGACCGGATAAAGGCCCTCGCGGCTGTGAAGAAGACTAAAGGTGCATTTATCACCGTAACTGATGAGCAGATATTAAAAGCGATTCCTCATCTTGCCCAAAGGACGGGTGTTTTTGCAGAACCCGCAGGCGCAGCCACTTGGGCGGGAGTTCAGAAAGCCGCCCGGGAAGGGATGCTGAAAGCCCACGAAACCGTTGTTGTGATTAATACGGGAAGCGGTTTAAAAGACGTAAATTCCGCCATGAAAGCAGCTGAACTTACTAACATGCAATGCGTTACAGTGGAACCGTCTTTGAAGAATTTTAAAAAGATTGTACCTGCCTTAAATATATAATCTGGCCAATATTTTATTTGCCCAATATTAGGAGATAAAAAGACATGATTGATTTAACTGTTATGCCCGAAGCCCTGGAAAGGTCCATAGAACTTGCGAAAGAAAGAAATATCATTATCCCGACCTTAAAACAGCAAAGGGATCCGTCTTTAATTCCTGAAAAAATAGTCGAAAAGTTAAAAACTGTGGGGTTGTGGGATATGGACCCCTTAAATCTTTTCAGGATATCCTGGCATAATGAACCCAAAAGTCAGGGCGGCGGATACACCGGGGTCAACTTCATGGAGTTCCCTGAAGAATTGACCGGGGTTAAAGCCCGGATCATTGCCGTTGTGGGTAAATATTTTCCAACGGGTGCCCATAAAGTCGGGGCTGCCTTTGCTTGTCTTGTCCCAAGACTTGTAACGGGGCAGTATGACCCCACAAGACAAAAGGCTGTATGGCCTTCTACGGGCAACTACTGCAGAGGAGGTGCCTATGATTCAGCCCTGTTAGGCTGTGAATCCATTGCCATTCTTCCCGAACAAATGAGCAGGGAACGATTTGAATGGCTGGAGACCGTAGCCGGCGAGATTATTAAAACTCCGGGATCTGAAAGCAATGTAAAAGAAATATTTGATAAATGCTGGGAGTTGAGAAAATCCGGAGAAGATCTGGTTATTTTTAATCAGTTTGACGAGCTTGGTAATTATCTGTGGCACCATGAAGTCACAGGGCCTGCCATGCATGATGCACTTAAAACCATTATGAAAGACGGCAACAAGGTAAGAGGGCTTATTTCTGCAACCGGTTCCGGCGGTACCATTGCATCGGGTGATTATTTAAAGAAACAATTTCCCGAGTGTAAAATTGTCGCCTGTGAGGCGCTTCAATGCCCGACACTCTTAAATAACGGCTTTGGTGCCCACAGGATAGAAGGCATCGGAGACAAGCATATTCCCTGGATTCACAATTCAAAGAATACGGATTTTGTAGTGGCCATGGATGACAATGTTCCCATGAACCTTATCCGGTTGTTTAACGAACCGGCCGGCCGGCGCCTGCTCAAGGAAAAAGGGGTTACAGAGGAAATTATCGGCAAACTCGATTTGCTGGGCATCTCCGGGGCTTCCAACCTGGCCTCTGCCATTAAATTTGCCAAATACAATGAACTCACTGAAAATGATATCGTGGTAACAGTATTAACTGATTCAATGGATATGTACGGCAGCCGTCTTCAGGAACTGACAGAGGAATGCGGGCAGTTTTCAGATACCGATGCCCAGGTGGTGTATTCAAGAGATTTACAGGGTCTTGCCATTGATAACATGGAGGAGCTGACCTACTACGGTAAAAAACGGATCCATAATTTAAAATATTACACCTGGGTTGAACAACAGGGGAAAACACACGAAGAGATCCAGGAACAATGGTATAACGATAATTACTGGACGTCCATAATAGATAAAGCTGATGAGATTGATGCCTTGATTGAAGACTTTAATAAAAAGACAGGGCTTCT
>PIVQ01000889.1 GCA_003354055.1 Desulfobacteraceae bacterium
AATTGCAGATTGATCTATAAAAATACCACTATTTTAGATGGTACATTTCGTTTATGGGGAGTTTCACTATTTTGAGGGGAATTATACTGAGTACATTAAAAAATAAGCAAAAAAAAAATGAAACTGTCATCCTAAAATAATTGAGCCCTTAATCTGTGTGAGATCGATTGAAAGTCTCTCACAAATTCACGCCATCAATTATTTTTAAAGGTACCAGTTTAGTTTGAACTCATCTATTGCATACGGTGGACACGTGTCGTCATTAATTTGGTATTCATGAGAAGTGCCAAGCATATATACTTTTCGTTCCATTTGATTTTATAACCACTTATCATTAGGTCTATTTATCCCTGATAAGTTTCAAAAAGTATTATTATCAAGGAAAGTGTATTTTCCTCCCTGGTAGTAAACTAAACGTACCCGTTCACGGGGTTATAAGACATACTATAACCTCCTGTAATAATGAGGAAAATTTCGGCAAAAAGATACAGAAAGAATGGATAAAAATCTAGATTTTTGCTTTTTAGTATGCTAATCTCATTTTCATGGAGATAAAGAGACCATTTTCGGACGAATATTTTCAAGCAACGCCAGAGCCAGTTCAACAGTATATTGTGCAATTAGAGGGATTGGTGATAAAGCTGCTCAACGAAACCGAGGATTTAAAAAAGCGTGTTACAGACCTTGAAAACAGGCTTAATAAAAATTCACAAAATTCCAGCAAACCACCATCATCCGATCCTCCATTTAAGAAGCCAACCTCAAAAAGCAAAAAGGGTAAACGCAAACGAGGTGGCCAAAAGGGCCACAAAGGCCATCAACAAAAACTAATGGAACCAACTTCAGAAAACTTATTGCCTCCAAAGGCATGCAGTTGCGGTTGTTTCTCCTTTGACCCTGAAAGTATAAAACCGTTCCATACGCATCAGGTGATTGAATTGCCAAAAATCGAAATGGACGTACTGCATTTCATCCTTCACAAAGGGGCATGCGCAAAATGCGGAAAAATTGTGAAAGCACAACTTCCTAAAGACCATCAAACCGGCTATGGGCCCAGGCTCAGTGCACTTATTGCCGAAACGAGCGGGATCCAGGGAAACAGCCGAGAGACAGTCCGTACTTTCTGCAGATCTGTGCTTGATTTTCCAATATCTTCAGGTGCAATCCAGAAGGTCATTGACCGGGCATCAGAGGCCTTGCAGCCTGCGTACGACAAGATAGCCGATATAACCCACAATAGTGAGGTCAATTACATTGATGAAACATCATGGTTCCAGAATGGTTCTCTGAACTGGCTATGGGTTATGGTCAACAGCACGGTTGCATATTTCATGATTCATAAGAACCGTTCGAAAGTAGCCTTCTTAGCGCTTGTCCAGGATTGGGAAGGCATCCTTGTAAGCGATAACTATGGAGTTTATACAAAATGGGTCAACCTCAGGCAAACATGTTTGGCCCACTTAATCCGGAAGGCAAAGGCTCTTGCTGAAAGAAAAGATAAATTCACCAAACATTTCGGACAGCGAATAGTTCAGGATCTTCAGTTGCTATGCCATTGGGCAAAATCTCCCCCGGACAATAAAGAGTGGCGAGAATTTTATGAACGATTTACGGGGTTGATTTTTGATCATCAAGACGATGACGGTGAAGTTGGCACCCTGGCACGTTCACTTATCAGGCAACTGGAATCTCTCTGGCTATTCCTTGATATTGTTGAAGTTGAACCCACCAATAATTATGCAGAGAGGACCTTACGCTATGGTGTCCTGTGGAGGAAACGGAGCAAAGGGACACAAAGCGATAAGGGAAATCGCTGGGTTGAGCGGATATTATCATTTAAACAAACTTGTTCAATTAAGTCTTTGAACTCTTTTCCGATACTGGTTGATCTGCTGGATTCTTATTTCAAACAACAAGAACCTGATCTGTCATGGATTTGATCAAAAATTACTTGCTATAACCCCGTGATTGGGTACAACTAAACGAATTCAGGCAGACAAAGAGGAAAATCCTATTGAGATAATTGGTATCAACCTTTTTAATGCCTGTAAAGATATTTCAACAATTCAAATTATCTGGAAATATAATTGAATCAGGACGTATCTACCAAAATCAACTTACTTGGAGATTGAGCTGAATGAAAAAACAGGCTTTTATTAAACAAAAAAAATTAAGCGGTCCCATTCTGATGTGGTGTGGACTATTAATAGTTTCAGCTTTTATGAATCAAAGCCCGGCACAAGATATTGAGGTTGAGCGAAAAGGGATCTGAAAGACAGAGAATCGCTGATAATACATTTTAACCCTCCCAGCAAGGCTTTCACCAATTCCGGTAGAAAAAAATAACCGCTTTTATGTGCTTGATATCAACCCACGAGGGTTCAGGCATATGGGGGGAAGGGTCGAAGCGGCGTAACCTGAAGGTCACACGTAACCTGAAGGTCACACGTAACCTGAAGGTCACACGTAACCTGAAGGTCACACGTAACCTGAAGGTCACACGTAAATGTGCGGGGTGTCATGGACGAAAGCACCGGGCATTTACGCTTCTCAAACGGTCACGACGACCGGTTGAGATTTAGCGGAGTGCCCTTCCCCCCATATGCCTCCTCCATATTTATCCTGCCACCATATGAATATGCATTCAGTTCAATTTACTAAATTTGTATTCTTAGGAATCGTTACAAAATAACTTGATCTAAATACCCTGAAGGGCAGAAACTTGTTTCCAAAACCCCTTAAAAGACTGGGTATTTTGAAAACAAAAGATCAAGTAATTTTGGAGCC
>PIVQ01000167.1 GCA_003354055.1 Desulfobacteraceae bacterium
CAATCCCCGCAGTATGAGTTCATCAGCCGGAAGGATACGACCAACCAGAAAAAGCCCCAGCGAAGCCAGGCACCAGACCAGGTAGATGATAAAAACAGGCTTTATGATCTCTTTCATCTATCCTTCCTTCGGGAGTCAATAATCAGCTTTTCATGGTACCGATACCCAGAAGATCCCCTATATTTGCATCCGGATCAATCACAGGCTCAATCAATGATTTCGGGCAGGTCATCAGGGTGGAAATTCCGGGGCCGTGGCCGGCCAGCAGACAGTTGGAATGAACCAAAATCCCGATACTCACTGCCCCCTGGACAAAGGCCCGGCCATAGGAATTATCATGATCCATAAGGGCCACAAAATCCCCGAACCGCATCTGATCCAGCTTGTATTTCTTCACGGTAGCAGGATCCGAGGTCATGACATCGTAATCCCCTGCCCCCACATGGGCTCGGCCGACTCCTGATCCCATACAGGCGGCCGGCACCGTTGTGGTTACCGGCACTTTTAACGTTCCCCGGCCGGTTTCCGTAATCTTCATCTTTTCCAGAAGATCCGGACCCAGGTTAAACAATTTGATCTCGGGATAATCTGTCAGGGCAAGGCCCTGACCTTTGGCCCGAACCAGAATTTTGTCATCATAGGTCATCGTCTCTTTGACCTCACGCGGGAAATCCACAATAATGTGCTCAGATCCCCCGTGATGCCCTATAACTGTGCCGGTTTCCCCTTTGGCCTCGCCTGAGACAATCTTTGCCTCATTGCCCACGCAGGAGAGAATCTGGAGGGAATTATTGGGAAAGTCATTGGGTTTTTCAGCATTGGCGGTACAGGAGACCCCGGGTTCAATATGATCCCCGGCCAGACCGAAGGCCGAATCTCCCACCTGTACATTCAGGGTGATTCCGCCGATACCGGGCAACAAAAAGGGTTTTCCTTGGTGATCCACCCGCCAGCCAAACCCGACTCTCGGCATCCCCGGTTTGCATGCCAGAAACATCTCCACCACACGATCTTTATTGGTTTTTAACATGAAGTTCTCCCTTATATGGATTGTCCGGCTGTTGCCGGAACATTTTTCAGTTTAAATAAAAACGGAATGGCGGCAAATCCCGTAACCGCTGAGATGATAAACATATTATCAAGACCGAAGGCATCCCCCAGGGCTCCGACCACAACTACGGCGAGAGACCGCACGGCAAAAGAGACCATCATGAACAAACCATTTGCGGCAGATGGATTCTCCTTTGCTGTTTCCTGAATCAAAGCCAGCATCACCGGCGTGGTGGACAATACGGTAAATCCGGTCACCAGGAGCATCAAGATCTGGATTATCCCTGAGGTGAACACAAACAGCAAAATGGCCACCGGCGCCGTCGCCAAGGCCCAGAACATCACCCGCTGCCGGCCAAGGCGGTCGGAAAGGGTTCCGGCGGACAATATCCCTGCCACACCCAAAGCCTCATAAAGGGCCAAAGCAGCCCCCCCAAGCCAGAGGCTGCCCGTCTTATGCTCCACATATACCACAAGAAAGACCCCCATGGACCCATGCATAAAGGCCCGTGCCGCTAAGATCCCGGTTAAAGGATCCAGCACATGGCGGATTTCCTGATACGCCTCCTTTAACGAGCCCTTGCGCTTAATGGCAGTATGTTCATCCGCCCGCTCCAAAGTCAGGTAGAGCAGAACAGAGGTGCATAAGGCTAAGCCCAGGATATAGTGAAAATTAGCCAGTCCCCAAACAGATACCGTGCCCACGGCCACCACCGGCCCCAGGGTCCGGGCCAACTCTCCGCCGGTCATGAAAAAGCTCATGCCCCGGCCTTTGAAGTCTCCTGAATACCTTGCGATCAGCACGGGAGACGGCACATGGAACAGGGCCACTGAGATCCCTGCAAGAAAGACCAAGATCAGTAGCACGCCATAGGTCGGAGCTACACCGATGAAACTCATGGGAACGGCAGTCAATGTCGGCGCCAGAATCACCAGCCAGCGGGCAAGGCCCCGGTTGTCTGCAACAAGCCCGATAAAGGGATTGAGCAATGCGGGAATCTGCATCACGGTAGACAGCAGCCCTGCCTGGCTTAAGGTGAGAGACAGCCTCTCAATAATCAGCGGCAGCAGGGGAGATAAAAAACTTGTGTATAGATCATGGACAAAATGGGCAGAGGAAACCAGGCTTACCCTGGCAGTATCAAATTTTTTCATTATATCAGAACCCGGCTTGATCCAGCTCAGCCATGAGCGGATAGGCAGTCATATCGCATTGAATGGGAGTAATGGAAATATAGTTTTCCATCAGGGCATCATTATCCGTACCGTCACCCGGTCTTACCGGCTGCATATTCCCGTACCAGAAATAAGATTTATTCCTGGGATCTTTCCTGTGGTCAAAATCCGTGGACAGGTTATTATCTGCCTGACGGGTAATACGTACCCCCGTAACGTCGTTGATGGGACTGCAGGGCCCGTTGATATTCAAAAACACCCCGTTGGGCAAGCCCATGCTGTAGACCTTATCCGCCATGGAGCAAATGTAATCGGCCATGCCTGTAAAATCCATGATCCTACCGTACTGGATGGAAACTGCTATCGCAGTCAGACCGTTGATGGCAGCTTCCCGGGCCGCCCCTGCAGTACCTGAGTAATTAATATTCACCCCGGTGTTGCTCCCCGCGTTAATACCGGAAATCACCAGATCCGGCTTTCCTTCGCAAAGCTCAAACAATCCCAGCTTCACACAGTCCGCAGGCGTTCCGGTAATGGCATATCCGCTCCCGCCACCGTTCAGCGCCACCTTCTCATAGCGCAGTGGATGATTCAGTGTAATCCCGTGGCCGATAGCGCTCCGCTCGCGGTCCGGCGCTGCCAGAATCACTTCATGCTCAAGGGTAAGGGCCTTAAAAAGGGCTAAAATCCCTGGTGCTCTATATCCGTCATCATTTGTTAGTAATATTTTCATATATCAACTCTATTATTTTGAATTTCGAAAGATCAGACTCATCTGGGAACTCTAGATACTTTTCATATTAAAAGTCAAGGAAAGGATGTGTTGGGCGCGAGAACCGCTCGAGCAGCAAGAACGGCGAGAGCAGGTTATTGAAGCGCTGTGTGCATCATTTTATACAATTGACGTTCTTCCTGAAATCGGCCGCCTCATTCCCCCCTTTCGGATGAAATAACAGGATAGAAAGGGGCCAGGTTAAGATCATAACGGGTGGTTTTTAATTTGCCCGTTCTTGTGAAGATCCCTTTCTCAACCAAATCTTTCAGATCCCGTGTTGCCGTGGCAGAAGGGGTTTTAACGACTCTTTGGTAATTTTTTGCACTAAAGCCTCCTGCAAACCCCTTTGGCCCTTGCCTGAAGATACGAAGCACTGCTTTTTTTTGTCTTGGGTTAAGAAGCGCTTCATTGGCATTGAAAAACTTTGCTTTGGCAACAATAAAATCAATCTGTTTTATTGTCTGCCTTTGGGCCTCAATAACGATCTTTCCAAAATAGGTAAGCCAGGCGGTCACCTGATTTTTTTTATTCTGAAGTTCTAAGATTTTATAATAGTCTTTTTTCTTATCGCTGATCGTTGAGGACAAAGCTATCAACGTGGATTTTCCCAGGTTCTGAAAGAGGGCTTTTTCAGCCAAAGCCCTACTGATGCGTCCGTTGCCGTCTTCAAAAGGGTGAATGGAAACAAAGTATAAGTGAGCGATACCGGCCCTGGTTAAAGGCGGCAAAGGGTCATCCCCCCCCGGAGCGGTTCTGTTAAACCAGTCTATAAAGCGATCCATTTCTTTGGGCACATCAGAAGCCGGGGGTGCGACAAAATGGATGTTCGGCTTGTCGATTCGCCCGGACACCACACGCATCTCTTCATTACTTGTCCGGTACCTCCCGCGCTCCATATCCAACCGGCCGTTGAAAAGTTTATCATGCCAATCCCAAAGGGTAGTATGGGCCAATGGTGTGTTGAAATTTGTGTACAAGTCTTTCATCATCATTGCAATACCGGCTTCTTCCGGTTTTATACTGCCGAGCAGATACCTTTCCCCCACACCGAATTCTTTACAGATAGATGACTGTAGACTGTCTCTGTTTAAGTATTCACCCTCTATTTCAGATGTTTTTAAGGCTTCATCACTGAGAATTTCGATTCTCAGTTCGTCTTGATCGTCCCTGGACAGATGTCTCATAACACCGATAGCGATGCCGGACTCTTGAATATAGGTGATTTCCAGGAAGTTTAATTTTTCCCTGTCATAAGAAAAATCAGGCCAATCCTCCTGCTGCCAGTTCCATTTTTTTAATTCCATGATGTATAAACCTTTATTTTATAGATCAAAATATACGCGCATTTGATCTATAAAACAACAATTAATACATCATAAATGGGAAACGAGAACAGTTCATTGAAACGCTGCGCCACCATCTTATACAATTGGCGTTCTTCTTCCTTTGCTGCTCTCGCTCTGGAGACTCAACCCGGCAACGGGCATGCAAAATAAGGAATAGAAACCATTTGTGGATCAAACGTTGAATTCAACCCTGAGCAGTATCTGAACAAAAACCTGCACGCGCTCTTCTGCCCGCCAAATTCAAGTCGGACGATACTTTTAAACGGAGGAATACATACGTGTTTTGAGGATTAAAATTAGAAAAATTGACGATTTTCAAGCTCACGTGGAGACCCCGGTGATTCGAAGGCCGGGTAGGTTCGGATGGGATGTCCGAGCCATCAGATCGCAATTTTTGGCTGTATAAAAATTGATCGATCAGGCCGGATACCCCATCCGGACCGGCGGTTAATATGCTTTCCGTAAAGACAGACAGGGAAACGCCACGAAACGAAACTCAGGCGGCGGCACAAATGCGACTCAGGGGATTCTGGCCCAGGCAATTGCAGCCCGATTGGATATCACTCAAAAAGGCCTAGAATTTACACATA
The DNA here is from genome assembly GCA_003354055.1 of Desulfobacteraceae bacterium. The sequence goes on from PIVQ01000167.1 coordinate 4,938, forward strand.
TCACCCTGGAGCCCATAGAGGGCGATGAGCAGACGCCGCCTACCCCAACAATTTCGCCACCTCCGAAACAAGCACTCCGGTATCCACCGGTTTTTTGAATACAGCGTGTGCGCCGAAGCTTTTGGCCATTTGCAAATACATATCCGGTTTTGAAATTCCGCCGCCGGAAATGGCGATGATTTTTGTATCGGAGGCCATCTTCCGGATCTCTCTTATGGTTTCCAGTCCCTCTTTTTCAGGCATGATCAGATCTGTGATCACCAGATCCGGGAGATGTTTTTTAAACTGCGTCACACCGTCTTCACCATCACAGGCAAGCTGTACCTCATACCCTTGCTCCTCAAACAATTTTTTGAGCATCTTTCTTATATGGGCTTCATCGTCGATGATAAGTATCTGTTTCATGTCCTACTCCCCCTTGTCTAATATCTTTCGGATCTGAGTTGCAAGTTCGGTCATGAGAATGGGTTTGCTGACAAAGCCTCTGATCCCCAACTCATATGCTGCGTCTTTATCAATCTGCTCGCTGAATCCCGTACACATGAGAACGGGAATATCCGGCCGGATCTCCATTATTTTTTTTGACAATTCGGTTCCCAGCATGATGGGCATGGTCATATCAGTGATGATCAGATCAAATTGATCCGGGTCGGACTTGAACAGATTCAGGGCTTCGATACTGCTTGTTCTTCCGACCACTGAATACCCGAGATTCCCAAGCAGTCTGCGGCCCAGTTTTATGATTATTTTTTCGTCATCAACAAAGAGAATTCGCTCGTCACCGGTAAGCTGTATGTCACTTTCTTTGGGGAGCGAGGCTGAGGCGATTTTTGAGGTAACCGGTAAATAGATCTTGAAATGCGCCCCTTTTCCAGACTTGCTGTTTAGTTCAATCTTTCCCTCATAATTTTTCACAATACCGTGGATCATGGAGAGCCCCAGTCCGGTCCCCTTGCCCTGTTCTTTTGTCGTAAAATAAGGGTCAAATATCTTATCTTTTATTTCACGGGGTATTCCCGGTCCTGTATCCCGGACACTCAGACAGCAGTATGGCTTTTCAGGCAGGCCGGACACGTCCTCCGTTTTTGATAATTCAATGGTCAGGATTCCCCCTGTCTCTTCCATGGCGTGGTAGGCATTGGTGCACAGGTTCATTAAAATCTCGTGGATCTCAATTGGGTTGGCAACTACATGATCCTTCCCGTTATAAAGATTCTCCCGGATCTCAATATTTGACGGCATAATGGGCCTCAGCAGTTTAAGGGCTTCCCTGATGACGGGTTTAAGAATAAGAGGGGCCTGAACCGCCTCTCTCTGGCTGCTGAAGGAAAGAATCTGTTTGACCAGGTCCCTTGCCCTTTTTGCTCCGGTGAGTATGTCTTCAAGGTTCTCCTGTACCGGATGGTCTTCCGGAAGTTCCTGGATCGACATTTCCGTAAATCCGATGATCGGGAAAAGGATATTGTTAAAATCATGGGCAATCCCCCCGGCAAAAACCCCCACGGCTTCCATTTTCTGTGCCTGCTGGAGCTGGGATTGAACTTCCTTTTTCTCTGATACCACTTTAAGATAATCTGTAATATCTCTGAAAATCGTCATCTTGGAAATTGTTCCGTCCTCATTGTTAAGAGGCATGTTGGAGACCCGGTATGTCCTTTTGTCCAACGGACTGACAAAGGTCTTTTCAATCACCTTACCGAGTTGGAGCCTGTCCAGGACACACCAGGGACACTGGCTGTGAAGATTGTTGATGGCCTTGTGACAGACCTCGCCTGTGGCATCCCTGCCGATCCGCTTCACCATGGCAGGATTCATATATTCGATTATCAAATCATGGGAACAGATATGAACGGGATCTGCCATGGATTCCATCATGGTCCGGTATTTAACTTCGCTCTTCCTGACAGCATCCCGGGCATTTGTCGTCTCGATAATCTGGGCGGTCATTCCTGCAATACCCTCCAGCTGAATCTCTTCTTCAAAAGAGATTGTATGTTTGCTGAACAATGCAAGGACGCCCACGACGCCTCCCGGAGAAGAGAGGAGTCTGTATCCGGCAAAGGATTTGAGCCCCAGTTTTTTTGCCCATTGGTGGTCATGTACATTAGGATCTGTGGTAACTGAGTTGGAGATGAGCTTTGACTCATTTCCTGCGGCAATGTTACCAATTTTATAACATCCCAGGGGCACCCGTTCATGGCTCTGGTCGGTTTGGATGTATCGTCCTGAACTTGCAACCAGATGAAGACAGGTATCCTGGCTGCTGCAGATATGAGGGCCATGAAAAACTTCGGCATGGGTGCAGCCGGATTCACATTTATCCCCGGGACTGACCATCCAGACCCGGGCAAAATCAACATCATAAATGCGAACAATGCTTTTGGTTATCAAGTTGAGTTTATCTTTTAAGCTTGCCGGCCGGAGCAGTTCTTCACTCAGGCGGTTCAATCGGTTTAGCCTTTCCAGTGTTCGTTTGTTGCCGCAAATATCGTCAATCATTATAGTGAACCCCAAAAACCGGCTGGAAAAGTTCCCGGTTATCCCTGAACAGAGAGGCACCACTGGCGGAAGTTAAATCAATTGGTTCCATTCGTTCTTCTCCTCCTTGCTGACGGGGCCGGAGATGATTTGTCGGCAAAGGCTAAGATACACTATATCTGCTTTTGAATAAAAGCAGTCACGCTAACGCATTGGTTTGGTTTGAAATTGATCTAATTCTATAGCGTTGTGATATTATCGTCAATAGAAAGAAGCGATTTGAGGAACCGTTCTCATCTTGACTTATAAAAATCATTTAATATACACTCAGTACAATTCTACCTTTGGGAGGTATTGGATGAACATCAAATGGGTATTTCCTGTCATATTCTTTTTATTCTCCGTTGCAGCCTGCCCTTCCCATGCCTCTGTGGATTTTGATGCCAAGATCCATGATCTTGAAAAAAATCTGGAGAGACTTGACGGAAGAGAGCGTGCCAAAGCCCTTGGCCGCATTGTGGACCTTTACGAAAAAAGCTCTCCTAAAAAAGCCATTAAATACTGTGAACTGCTAAGGGATGCATTACAGAAACTTAAGGATGTCGAAGGGGTGGCAGGCGCTCTGTATAACCTGGGCAACTATTACTATTATACCGGCCGCTATGACAAGGCCCTTGGCATCTATGAGCAGATGATTGCCCATTGTAAAAAAAATGATCTAAAAACCTATTTGGGAAGAGCCAATGTCCTGACAGGCAGGGTATATTATAAACGCGGCTACTATGATACGGCCATGGAATATTATGAGCGCTCCCTGAAGATAAGAAAAGCAATCAATGACAAGTGGGGAATTTCTTGTGCATTAAACAATATCGGCCATGTCTATGCGGACCTTGGAGATTATACCCGGGCGGTTAAATTTCAGTTTGAGTCCCTTAAAGGATATGACAGAATCGGAGACAAATTCGGTATAGGCTTCTCCTTTGAAAATATCGGAAAAGCTTACTTTACCCTTAAAAATTATGACAAAGCCCTGGAGTTTTATCTAAAATCCTATGATGCCTACCAGGAGATTCAGGATTTCGAGTTCATGGCATTTGGTTTGTTGAATGTCGGTAATTGCTATCGCATGGCAGGAGACCCTGAAACGGCACTCAGCTACTATACCTTGGGCATGGATACCGCTGAAAAAAAGGATCTGGGGTGGGCCGGAGCATGGGCCATTCTGTATCAGGCCGCGGTGTACAATGATACGGGGGAATATGACAGGGCCATTACCATGGCCGCAAAGGCCGGGGACGCATTTTTTAAAATAGAGGATCTGCTGGGGCTTTATGCGGTTTATAAAAACTTCACCATTGCATACATGGAAACCCACCATCTTGATCAGGCCCTTTACTATATGGAAGAGAGGTTAAAAACAGCTCTTCAGCACAATGACAGAATGATCATGGCTGACAGTTACAATACCCTGGGTATTATCCATACTCGACAAAGAAACTATCCCGTTGCCCTCAAGCTACTGGAAAAAGCCAGGGTTCTTTCGGAAAAGGTCCGGTCCAACGATCTTATCAGTGATAATAAAAAAGCGAAATCCACCCTGCATACGGCCCTGGGGGATCATCGGCAGGGACTGGCCTATTTCAGGCAATACCAGGATATTGAAGATAAAAAGAACTCAAAGGTCATGAAGGGTAAACTCCTGGAGATCCAAAAGGATTACGAAAGCCAGCGCCTGAACCTGGAGAAAAAAGTACACCGACTCTACTGGGTACTGGCCGCCCTAGCCGGATGTCTCGCCGTCTACGCCATATTCAGGGGGTTTCGCCACTATCACACAGAACTTTCCCGGAAAACCGAAAAAAACAGAATGCTCCAGGTGGAATCCAAGCTCAAATTGTACCAGGCCCGGATTAATCCCCATTTTCTGTTCAACTCCCTGGATTCGGTGATGCAGATGGGCCGGAATAATGATCCTGCGTATTTGAAGCAAACCCTGTTGAAATTGTCTAATGTTTACCGGAATCTTCTTGCCCTACCGGATCTGCCGGAGATTGATCTGGCACAGGAGATGGAACTGGTGAATGACTATCTTGAAATCGAGAAACAGATTTCCGGCGGAAGGATTCGGTTCAACATTGACCTGCCCCATCATTTTCGCCGGCACCGGGTGATCCCCCTGTGCGTTCTAACTCTGGTGGAAAATGCAGTTAAACACGGCCTGGCCGGAAAACTTTCAGGCGGAAAAATCAATATCAGTGTTGAACACAAAGAAGACCTCCTTTTGATACGGGTGGCCGATACCGGGGACGGATTTGCCCTTGATCAGGTAGACCAGGGATTTGGACTGTACAGCATCCAGAAGCGGCTTGAACTCCACTACCAGGGCAAGGCCTTCTTAAATATTGAGAGCGGCAAAGACACCTCAACCACCGCGACCATCGGAGTCCCTTATGAACAAAGCTGAATCCCTGACAGTGGTCATTGCCGAAGACAATCCCGGCTCACGCCAAAATCTTATTTCCTGCCTTGAAAAAGCTGGCGAAAAAGCCGGTGGGATAGAGGTGATTGGTGCGGCTGACAACGGCTGCGATGCCGTGGACCTCATCAACCGGAAAAAGCCGGATCTTGTGTTTCTGGACGTTGATATGCCGGGGAAAAACGGATTTGAAGTGCTTCAGGCCATTGACCATAACCCGGGCGTAATATTTGTCACTGCCCATGAGCAGTTTGCCGTCAAAGCCTTTGATGTGAACGGAATTGACTATATTGTAAAACCCGTGGCCCTACAACGCCTTGAACAGGCCCTTGAAAAGGTAAAAGCCGCCATGGATACGGACAAGGAGAAATTGACGGCCTTTCTGGACCGGATGATGAACCAAAAGACCTATAAGAAAAGATTTGCCGTCAAAGTCAAAGATCAGGTGCTTATCATTCCAAAAGTCGAGGTGTTCGAATTCAAGGCCGAGGATAAATATGTGTTTTTAGTCACCGACAACCAGAGCTATTTCTATAATGCCACCTTAAAAAAACTGATGGAAGATCTCGACCCGAATAAATTTATAAGGGTGAATAAAAGCCATATCGTATCCATTGAAAAAATCATAAAACTGAAACGAAACTACAAATTAGAGACCTGTCTGGTCCTTGGGGATCAAAAAAAAACCACCATAAAAATCAGTAAAACGCATCTCAAAGCCCTGAAAAAGCGACTGGAAGAATAAACACGCTTGTTGTTTTATCCCTAAAAAGATCTAGTTTATCAAAAAAAAAGCCTGGTTTATCGCAAATCATTTGAAAAATTTCGCCTCCATTTCATACCATTCGTCATGCTGTAAGAATGGGCAAGAAAGTTTTCTGTCACTATGCATACCCCGATGGGGTACTCCGAAATTACCATAACAAAAAGAGAGGTGAACCATGGGAAAAAAAGAACCAGCACAAAAATGGTGCATATTGGCGGTCATAATATTCTTAGTTCTCTGGAGCAGCAGTGCCGTTTTAGGATCGAACACGCTTGAGGTCAGTTTTTCCTGGGACGGTATCCGAAAGTGCACAGGGATTTCCCCTGAAATTCATGTTGCCAATATCCCCGCAGACACGGTCTCTTTTAAGGTAACCCTCAAGGACCTGGATGTTCCTGATTACAACCATGGCGGAGGCATAGTGCCCAACGACGGAAGCGGAATTATTCCTAAAAAGGCACTTAAAGCGGATTTTGGATTAAAGAACAGGTACAAAGGACCCTGCCCGCCCATGGGGGCTCATAATTACGAATTTACCGTAATTGCACTTGATAAAAACGGCAAGGTTCTGGCAGAGGGAAAGGCCGTACAGCCTTTTGCATAACCCGTCTATAACAGAATTAATACAAACCGTTTCACAATACGAGTATGGAGGATAGGATGAAAAAAATAATTCTATTGGCCCTGAGCATTGTTCTGGGGCTTACAATCACGGTAACCGCAGGTGCTAAAACCCTGAAAGTCGGACTGGATGCAGACCCGGTTTCCCTTGATCCCCAGGTTCAGTTGGCTGGAGGCCAACTTCAATTGTCCCATTGGGTGTTTGACCCCCTTGTACGCTGGACCCGGGAGCTGACCTTCGAGCCCAGGCTCGCCACACGGTGGGAGCGGATGGATGATAAAACCATGCGGTTTTACCTTAGAAAAGGGGT
>PIVQ01000168.1 GCA_003354055.1 Desulfobacteraceae bacterium
ATCAGCAGGCCGTCTGCGGACCGGCTGAAAATGGCATCCAGATATTGAAAGGTTTCAGGATCCATAGACAATCTCCCCGTTAAACAGGGTGTAGCATACCCGGGTATCGGCCAGGGTGTCGGGATCAACGTGAAAAATATCCCTGTCCACCACCACGAGGTCTGCCAGTTTTCCCGGGGTCAGGGATCCCAGGATGTCACCGCAGCCCGACACCTGTGCCGGGGTGAGGGTATAGGCCTTTACTGCCTCTTCCACACTCAGCCGGTGCTCGGGATACCAGCCGCCTTCAGGGGTCCGGTTCATCCGTTTCCGGGTCACGGCAGAGTAAATCCCGGCAAAGGGATTGGGATCTGCCACAGGGGCATCCGAGCTGAGCATCAGGGGCAGGCCTGTGTCGGCAATGGATTTAAGGGCATAGGCATATCGTCCCCGTTCTCCTGCACACTGGTCTATCATCGAGATATCCAGACTCAGGTTGTTCGGCTGGCAGGAGGCGGCCAGGCGGTTGAGGCGGGACATCCGGTCCAGATCCTCTGGCAGAATCATCTGAATATGCTCCAGCCTGTGGGACAGAGAGCATCTACTCCGGTCCAGGGCTTCCACCCTTGCAAACATGAAAATCATCTCCTGACAGGCCCTGTCTCCTATAGCATGGACCATACAGCAAAGCCCTGCCCGGTCCGCCAGGGCGACCCCCCTTTCAATCTCTTCCACAGGGGTCAGGGGCATGCCGCATTCCGCATCCAGGTAAGGTTCTGTCATCCATCCGGTCCTGGCACCCATGCCGCCGTCGGCAAAAAACTTGACCCATCCGATCCTAAGTATCTCATCTCCGAACCCTGTAGTCAGCCCCAGGTCGCAGGCCTGGTCAATGCTTTCCCCGGGCAGGGAGACATGACAGCGGAGTTTAAGCCTGCCGGCCCTGTGAAACTGCTGCCAGGTCGCCAAAGACTGGGAACCGTCTTCCCCGCCCATGAGGCGGATGTCGTGAATGGTGGTCAGGCCCAACCGGTGAGCCCTTGCCGTGGCTGTTTCCAGGTTGTCCATGAGCTGATCCCGGCTCAGTTCCGGCACCCTGGCAGTGATCAGATTAGGGGCCAGTTCCTTAAGGATTCCTGTGGGCTCCCCGCTCTTATCCCGGTCAACGACGGCACCGTCCGGAGGGATAAAATGCTTATCAATTCCTGCAAGTGCCAGGGCTCTGGAATTGGCCACGGCCAGATGACAGTCGCACCGCCAGATACAGACGGGATGGCGGGGTGCGGCACGGTCAAGGTCATGACGATCAGGCATTCTGTTTTCCGGCCACTCAGATTCGTTAAACCCCTGGCCCAAAACCCAGATCCCGGCATCAACCGAGGCGGCCCGCTGCCTGACCATGGTCTCCATCTGCGAAAAAGAATCCGCCTTTGCCAACTCCAGGCTGTTCAAGTTTTTGGCCCACTCGAAAAAATGAAAATGCGTATCCCAGAATCCGGGCAGCAGAAGCCGGCCGTCAAGGTTTATGACCCGGGTATCCGGGCCGGCCGTGGAAATGATGTCATCATCACGGCCCAATGCCAAGATATGCTTGCCGGAAACAGTCAATGCGGTGGCGTCAGGGAAGCGGTCATCCAGGGTGTGTAACACACCGTTGTGGAAAACAATATCAGGAGTTGCCATCATCATATCATATATCCTTTTTGAAAAGGGTCAGCCGGATCCAGACTGAAATAATGCAGGCCCGTGATCCAGGCACGGCCTTGTATCCGGGTCACATAAGCATCCTTATCACCGACCTTTGTCTTTTCCACCAATTCAGCATCAAAGACTGTATCCAGGGGGCTTAAATTTCGGTAGGGCTGGTGCAGCTTTATTTTTCCGTAATAGTGAAGCAGGGCCATTTTTGCGGCTGTACCCGTGCCACAGGGAGACCGGTCCATATGGGATTCGCCGTAAACGACGACTCCCCTACCCCACGGGCCGTTGCCGTCATGGGAGGAGGTATAGAACTCTGTCACGTCCACAGTATTGACATCCGGTCTCAGGGGATGGACCACCTCAAGCTGGTCATTGGATGCATCGATTATTTTCATCCCCAGGTCCACCAGTTTTTTTCTATTCGCCATGATCGGGGCAATACCCAGCGTATCGCTGTTCACCATGGCGAAATACCCGCCGGTACACACCAGGTCAACACTGACCCTGCCGAAACCGGGCACCTCGATGTGTTGATCCACTTCATGTACAAATGAAGGAATCATATGGATGGCAACGGATGTCACCAGTCCCTCCTCTAACATGGCCCGGGCCTCCATGACACCGGAAGGGGTATCTACCAAGACCCGGTTCCTCCCTTCGGATAATTTCAAACCACCTGTTTTGGCAAGGGTGACCACGGCGCCTATGGTGGCGTGACCGCAGAGATAAGGATAGCGCCTGGCATCCATATAAATAAGGCCGAAAGCCACCCCGCGACTTACTCCCTCGGTCACCAGGGCAGCCAGGACGTTGCGGGATCCTCTGGGTTCTTTGGTGACAAGACAGCGGACATGATCATAGTTTGCTTTAAAGAAATCTAGCTTGGCCACCATTGTCTCGCCCGGAATCGCAGGGATTCCATCCACGATCAACCGGGTGGCTTCACCTTCGGTATGGGAGTCAATGGTAGTGACAAGAGGCAAGCCTTTCTGGAATAAAGATGCGGCATCCTTGGAAAAGGGCATATCAGAATATCCTTAGGGTTCGTGGTGTTCGCATTGTCCCGAGTGTTAGCACCACAGGACCTAAGGATCAAGGATTTTTATAAAATAGCGAGAACCGCTTGAACCGCGAGAGCAGCGAGAACAGAGAACTAAAAGGCCCCGGCAGATTCTTTGATCATGGGCCGGATCTGCTCACCAATGGCATAAACCGCCTCAGGTGTCAGCCCCAGGTGTTTTAGGGCGCTGAGATTTTTAAGCCGCTCCAGTGCCTCGCCCCGAAGCGTTTCAGACGCCTGATTTTCCCCTGATGCTTTTTTCTGAGTATCTTTTACTTTGTTAGGAAGGCGATGCCCCTCTGATCCCAGAAACCCATACCCCATTTCATAAGCCAGTTGATCTGCCAGGCAGAGGATGAGCAGTTCCTGGTCCGTATCCTTTTCATAGGTATTCCAGTGGTGGAATTCCGCCACCTGGACAAAAGAGGATGAAAACCGCATTTTTTTGAGCAGCACTGCCCCAAATGTGGTGTGAATCTCATGGATGGCCAGCCTAAGTTCCCGGTCGGCAATGGACTGGTCCGGATACATGTCCACAAATGCCTTCATGAGAAGCATCTTGCCGATGTCATGGATGATCCCCATTAAAAATATATTGTCTGACTTTTTACTGCCCAATGCGTCTCCAATCTGTTTGCCCAGGCAGGCTGTGGCAAAAGAATGCATCCACAGCCGTTCCAATTCCTTTTTCAGGGTTTTATTGGCAGATGAAAACAGATTCCGGGCTGCCACGGCAGAAATTACCCCCCGGGTGGTTTTCAACCCCAGCCTCAACAGAGCGGTATTCAGGCTGTTCACAGTATCCATACCCTTGTATAGAGGCGAATTGGCAATGGAGATCAGCTTGGAGGAAATCACAATATCTTTTTCTACAACCTTACCCAGTTCATCAATTGACGGATCCGTGTTGGCAAACAGATCCTGTACCTCCTGGACAATGTGGGGAAAGACCGGCAGGGCAATCTTGCCCGAATAAAACCTGTTGATAATGTCAGCTACCGCAGCAGTGCGGGATTTTTCACTGTTTTCTGTTTTCAGGGCATCTTTGGTGTCAAATCCCATCTTCTCCAGGTTCTGAAGCAGTTGCACCCGGCTCACCGGTTTGGTCAGATATCCGTTGCATCCCATTTTAATACAGGTCTTTATGGTATTCATATTCATCCGGGCCGTGACCATGAGAATCTTGACCCTGTCCTGTTTAGGGACCTTATCCTTTATTTCCCGGGTGCGGATATGCTGAAGCATCTGCTTACCGTCCATGCCCGGCATGGATACATCCAGGGTAATGATATCAAAGGGTTTGTTTTTTGCGATAGCAGCCGCCATCTCAACAAGGGCCTTTTCAGAACTATCCACAGCCACACAAACCCCCAGGGGTTTCATTTTGGATACCAGGATCTTCCTGGAAATATTTTCATCATCCACAATGAGGATTTTCATGTGATCATCCTTTGCAACCGGGGCAGGAATCACCCCCGGAATATTATTTAATTACGGGTATATCCGCCATGACCTCAGCCTGGTTTTCCGGCTCATCCGGCATCATGACCGCATGGGAGGTTTTTCCATCCACCAGAATCTTGATAGGGTTATTAAAATGGATATGCTTCAAGTATTGGGTTTTTGTGGTGCACTCCTGGCAGGAGAAAAAATTATAATCGATGAAATCATCCCCCTTATCCTGAACCGTTATATAGGAAATCCCCAATGAGGTAATGTTCTGGAAAAAATGGGAGCCCTGGGAGGGATCGGCCTTAATACTCTCTATGGTGGCCTCCACCATCACCCCCACATTGGAAATATCGTTCCAACCCACAGGGATGCCGAGCCAGCGATCAGAAGATCCCCATCGTCCCGGACCGATGAGCACGTATTTCCGATCTAAGTCATTGAAAAGGGCATTGATCTTGTTGATCTCTTTTGCAATGTCAACGGTTTTACCCGGATCAAAAACATCCGGATCCACATAGACCAGGTCGTAGATATCCTTATATTCACCATTGCCCAGGGAGAGACTGGAATGGCAAAAGGCCCGTTTAATATCCGACTTTGTGATTTCCACGCCCAGATTCTGTTTGTACTGCCCCATGGGCCGAATCTGGAGCAGGGAAAATTCCGGTTTGCTGTGTCCGTCCACAGGAAGGTTCACGGCAAATTCCACTTCCACGGACGTCCCCATCCACCGCCTTCCCATGGCGGTTACCTCGCTTAAGATTTCTGCCAGGGGAAACGTACCGTATTTAAGAATATTGGCAAAGGTCAGCACGGGAAATCCCCGTTCTGAAAAGGAATCTCTTATCCTGTTATCCTGGGGATAAAAGGTGGATGACAGAGAACGAATAACGGGATGATCCTTGGCATCGCTCAGATCCAGCTTTGCCAGTGTCGGGTCTTCGGAGGATCCGAAGAACTTTTCATGGGCCGGGAATTCGTCTGTTTTAAGAGCGTAAAAATACTTCTGGGAGTTCTCAAGAATATCATCCACAATGGAAAACTGGGGAAGAAACTGAGGATATTCAGGACAGAACCGCAGTGTTTTCCCCCCTTCCATGACGATTTTACCAAGGCCAAGTGCAATATAGGAAATCCCCTCCTCAGCCTTGAGATGGGCAATGGGATAAAAATTATACGACTGGGCAACCCCTGATATGGCCGGGTAAAAATAGTTTTTGTACTTGATGCCGGTGAGCTGCTGGAGGATGACGGCCATTTCCTCGTCTTCGGTCCTGTGCATGGTACTTCTGGCATAGGATCTGGGGGCCTTCATATAGGTGGAGGCATAGACCAGTTTGATGGCCAGAATCAAACGCTCCAGCCGCCTGTCGAGATTGGGGTCGGAATTGGGCAGCATATAGGTATTGTACAACCCGGCAAAAGGCTGGTAGTGGGCATCTTCAAACAGAGATGAAGATCGAACAGCAATGGGATACCGCACATTCTGAAGATAGGCCGAAAGATTCATCTTGATCCGATCGGGAAACTTGCCCTTTAAAAAATGGGAGACCACCTCTTCATCTTCCAATTCTTTATCCGACTCCAGCAGTCTGGCCAGATTATTTTCCTCGATAAAAGACTTAAACCCGTCCGTGGCAATGACAAAGGTCTGGGGAATGGTAATGTCCATCTCCGGAAATTTCTCACTCAAAGACGGGTCCCGCTTAAGCTGGTGGGCCATAAAGGCAAGCCCTCTGGCCTTTCCACCCAGAGAGCCGGTTCCGATTTTCATAAAATTGGTATCTGAATCAAATTTCTCGGAATCAAAATCAATGACATAGCCCTGGCGGGTGCCCCGGCGTCTAGCCCTTATACTGTCAATGAGAAACCGCTTAAGATCCATGGCATCGTTAAAATCTTCTATGGTATACGGCTTGAGGCTCAGGGCAAAATCAATCTCACTTCTGGCCATGAGCCACCTGGAAAAATCATTATTTTTGGCATGACAGAGCACCGCCTCATCCGGAATCTCGGTGAGCAGTTTCTCAACCGCCCTCAGGTTTGAGGCCCGGGCGATCTCTTCACCGTTGGGCATACGGAAGACAAAGGCACCAAACCCAAGGCTGGTGACGAAAAAAGTTTTGATCTGGTCATGGAGATTATTGGAGTTCTTGTTGATAAAGGTGGCTGGAATGGTGGCCACCAGCTCGCGATTTTCCTCTTCCGTAGTCAGAATCAGCGAGGGCAAATCTGGATTCTCAGACTTGATCCGGGTTAGCAATTTATGTCCTGCATGGCGCTCTTCCTTGCCGTTCATGGGATAGCGCATGTCGGAAAACACGGAGAGCACATAGGGCTTGTATTTTTCATACAGGGCAATGGCCTCTTCGTAATTATGGGCCACAAGGATCTTTGGCCGGCCTCGCATCTTCAGCAGCCGGTGTTCTTCATTAATGGATTCGTCGATCACGGACTGGGTCTGGAGGACAATCTGCTTGTAAAGCACGGGCAGAAAGGAGGAGTAATGGTAGGGGGAATCTTCAACCATGATGATCACCCTGACCTTGGCATTCTCAGTGTCAAAGGCCACATTTTTCTCATCTTCAAAATTTTTAATAATGGCCAGGAGCAGATCTGCGTTCCCCCCCCAGATATAGGTCCGGTCCACGGCCGTATTTTCATCGGCGCAGATATACTGGTTCACATCGCAGGTATTGTGAAGCAGAAGAACAAAAGGTAAATCCGAGTATCTTTTTTTCACCTCTTCACCAAAGACATAAACATCCATGCCGTCCAGACTGGGCATAGCCAGAATCAAATCAAAATGCTTTCTTGACAGCCGGTCAAATGCGTCCTCTGCAGAGGAGGACCAGATCAGCTTAGGAGGTTTGGACAGATTCAGCCCTTTGTACTCGTTTATGATCCGGTTGGACAGCCGCCCCTCTTCTTCCATGATAAAGGCATCATAAGGGCTGGAAACCAACAGGATGTCCTCCACCTTATTGGCCATAAGCTCGTGGTAGATTTTTATGGATACGGTATCCGACGGGGTGCCGGACATTTTGCCGGATTGTTTGTCAGGCTTTTGGTGGTTTTGTTTCATGAATCGCCTTTTATAATCTATTTTCAGAACCTGTTTTTTCCGGAATTCAGACCACCGGGGCTCCACCCGCTGGGAATCCGCTGAAAAACCAGCGGGTATTAAATCCATAATTTGCCATAGGCTTACAAGATTTTCAGTTTATTTTAAAAATACTTAGGATCTCCTGCATCCGGGTTGACCGCTCTGCCATTTTGTCATAGGCCCGGGCTGTCTGGTTGGCGATATCCGAATTTTCCGTAACCGCCTGATTCATCTGAGACAATTCCCCGGATACTTCCTGAATTTGACGTGTCTGTTCCGCGGAATATTCTGAAATTTTTAAAACCCTCTCATCAGCCTCCCGGACAATCTCGGTGATATTGGCCAGGACCTCTGCATTGGATTTGGCATGGGCCACACCTTTTTCCACCTCTTCAATGGCCTCTTGAATCTGCCGACTGGTTTCAGAGGCGGCCTTGCCGCTTCTGTCGGCAAGATCCTTGACCTCCTGGGCCACCACGGCAAACCCCTTTCCGGCTTCACCAGCCCGGGCAGCCTCAATCGCGGCGTTCAGGGCAAGCAGGGTGGTCTGGGAGGAAATATCATTGATCACCCCGATGACGTCGGCGACACTGGCAGAGGTTTCCTTGATTTTCTCCATGGATTCCTGCATCTGTTCCATCTGTTCTCTGCCCTTAACGACCTCATCAATGGTCTTACCGGAAATAGCCCTCACTTCAGCGGACTGGGACTCATTATCCCTGGCCCTGGCCTCAATCCGTTCCATGGCAGATGAAAATTCTTCAATGGCCCTGGACTGGGCATCGGTATTATCCGATAATGTCCTTGCAGCTCCGGACACAGCATCCACATCTGTTTTTACCTGCTCACTGATATCAATTATCTTGACAATGGACTGGGCCAGCAATTCAATGGAGGCATTCATCCCCTCTTTTAACTGCCCCAAATCGCCCTTCTGCTCACTGGTCATGGATTGGGAAAAATCACCTTTGGACAGGGCAGACATAACGGAATTCACCTCCTGAACCGCGGTATCGATTGACGTCATAAGGCTGTCAAAGGAGTTGGCGGTTTTGCCCACCTCAT
This sequence comes from Desulfobacteraceae bacterium, assembly GCA_003354055.1. The sequence continues at coordinate 8,364 of PIVQ01000168.1, forward strand.
CAACAGAGGTAAATCCGGTGCGTATGGAAAAATCAGAGGCCTCTTCCACTTCCGTGACCTTGGCCTGCAGCAGGGTCAGGGCATGGGACACCGCCGTGATGATAAGTATGGCTGCCAGAACGCCGACACAGATCCCTGCCGCCACAATAACACTGATATAGATCAGCGCATTGGTGACCCCTCTGGCGGCGCTTTCCTGTACCTGGGTATTGATCTGATCGCTGATGGAGAGCCACTTATCAACAGCCTGTTTAACTGCATCGGTGATGTCTGCCATATTCTGGTTCGCCAGTGAGATATGCTCATTGGATGCCAGGGTTTTATCTTTCAGACGAAAAAGGCCGTTGTCTGACAACGCCGACTGAGTCAGGAGGTCTACCCCCTGGGTCACATCGCTGAAATTCGTCTTGTCAGCCGGATTTTTGATCCTGCGCTGGAGCCGTTTCAACCTTGACGATACTTTTTTAGCCAGTTTTTGAAAATCCTTTTCCAAGGCATCAATGGCTGCACGGTCTGTTTCCAGCATCAGAGTACGGACCATATCCTGGAGCTGGATAAAGTAAGTTCTCATGTCCTGGCCCCGATAGAGAAGCGGCAGGTCCTTACGAAACAGATCCAGAAGCAGAACAGCCACCTCTTTAGCGGTTGCCGTATCCGTCATGGCCAGCTTCTGGCCCGTATCTTCCTTTGCATTGATACCTGACCTGGCAGAATCGAGAAATTTTGTCAGATTTTTATCCAAATCCCTGCGATGGCTGTCAAATTCTTTTAATTTATCTGATAACAATCCCTGATTCTCCAGCAAATTCCTGCGGGCGGAAATAACCGCGTCAGACTGGTCAAAAAAATCCTTCAGAAGTTTTTCAAGGGTCTGGGTGGTCAGGTCTGCGCCGGAGATCTCTCTCATTCTGACCAGGGTTTTCATATCGGTTTCAATATTCGACTTTAAAGAGGTCAGGGATGTCTGGTTGGCCTGGATCGCCTCCGGCGTAGTGAGGGATAACAGCTGAAGAAGGGTGGTCTGAGAATTAAGCACCCCGTTGGCCAGACGATTTGCCGCGGCCTCCAGAGGGGAGGAGACCCGGGATATGGTTTCCACCCTTGATTTGATCTGGCTGGTGAAAAAAAGTCCGGCACCGCCTGCGAAAACCATCATTAACAGCAGGAATCCAAAAGAAAGCACAAGACGAAGCCGAATACTGATCCGGCCCAGCCATTTTTCAACGGACGCGGGCATGAGTCTAAACAGAACGCCTGAGAGTTGCATATATCCCCCCATCATCAATAAAGAAGCATAAATAAAACCGTCTTAGTTATTAGAGAAGCCAGTTTTTACTATACCCGGATCTGTCGGACTCGTCAAACGCCTGTAGTTGATCCGGCCCGGCGAATCTCAAGCCCGGCGGATCATTCAGGGCGGGAAAGGGATGGAACTATATATCAATCAAGACCCATCTGTTTTTCAACCACAGCAATTTCCTTTATGAGTTTTTCTTTTTCGTCCCGGGTCAGATCCGGCTTTGCCAATTGCTTTTGAAGCCCCAGAAGAATCATCTCTTCCCGGTAATCGTTACATGTGTAGTTAGAGATTTTTGGTTCCGTTTTTCCCATGTCTGTTCCGTTGCCGCTCAGCTGCTTTTTCGTGTCTGCTCTGTCCTGCAATATCAGGTTTGCCTCAATACAAATCGTACTTTACCAATTTTCCGTCAAGCCCGCCGATTTTCAGGGGTCGTTTCCAGGAAGGTGCCAGGGGAACCTTTTTAATGTACTTGGGATCACCAAAATAGACAAAAGCCGAACACCCTTTGCACTGCTCTTTAAAAAAGGTACCCAGATCTTTGTAGAACTGATTCATGTTCTGGTCTTTGCCCATACGGATGCCGTACGGCGGATTGGTGATGATGGTTGTATTTTCAATGGGTTCAAGATCCCTGAAATCCGACAGCTCAATGGGAATATCCCCGCCAAAATGAAGGCCCATAAGATTAATTTTTACGGATTCCACAGAGGATTCAGCAATATCACTTCCCCGGATCAGACCCTGCGGCAGCGGTTTAATATTATCTTTTGCATCGGATTTTACCCGGTCCCAGATCTGGGCATCAAAGTCCGGCAGTCGTTCAAACCCGAATTTCTCTCTGAACACCTGGGCCGGAATCCGGCTGTAATGCATCAAAGCTTCGCATAGCAGGGTTCCTGATCCGCACATGGGATCGTATAGTGGTTGGGAGCCGTCCCATTGACTCAGGGCGATGATAGCGGCCGCAACCGTCTCCTGCATGGGAGCGGTAATGCTGGCCTCTCTGTATCCCCGTTTATGGAGCGCACCGCCCGAGGCATCTATGGACAGGGTGGCCTGGTCTCTGTGGAGGTGAATGTTGATGATAATCCAGGGATCAGCCGAATCCACGGACGGTCTTTTATTGGTCCGGTCCCGAAAATAATCGGCAATGGCATCTTTGACCCGCAGTCCGGCAAAATTGGAATGGGTGATCTCGGACTCAGACACATTGGCCACAATGGAAAAGGTTTCTTTGGGGGATAAAAATTCCTCCCACCGGATTTTTTTGGCTGCCTTGTACAAGTCATCCTTATCTTTGCACTCAAACACGGCCAGGGGGGCCAGTATGCGTGAGACCAGTCTGGCCTGGTAGTTTATCTTATAGAAGGTCTTCTTGTCCGCCGTAAACCAGATGCCCCGGAACACCGGAGACAGACTCTGCCCCCCCAGAGCCCGAAGCTCCTCCATGGCAATTTCTTTAATACTTTCAGCCACCTGGGCAAAATACCGGGATTCCCGTTCATATACATACTCAAGCTTGGCAAGCTTCCGGGTTTTGCCCCGTCCCTTTTGAAGGATTGTTCTTTTTTCAGTAGTCACCGTTATATTCCTTGATCTTACACGTATTTAAAGCTCTTTTTATATCAGTATTTTCTTATTTTTAAAATAGTTATCAGTGCTTGAACGAAAACTCACCCATCTGCCGCGTTGCTGCAAAAGTCTGCCAAATTATAAAATCGGGCCTCATGTACAGGAGTACACTCCGGTTTCATACTTTCTTGCGCCTTGCATATGGGCAAGTTTTCATCCAAGCACGGTTTTTCGGTCAGCCACTGATATGGTTGACACTTGTCAATAGATAATAACATCCCCTGGCCTCTTTCTTTTAATGTCAAATTCAAGAAGATCTTACTCCTTTTAAAATTTTATTGTCGGGGACGG
>PIVQ01001743.1 GCA_003354055.1 Desulfobacteraceae bacterium
ATCAACCCGGAATCCCTGACCAGCTTTTCGATTTACGAACGGCTGCCATTTAAAGAAAATGAATACAAATTCCGCATTCTTTTGACTGATCCGACAACGATTTCAAAACAGAAACTTTTAAAACTTTTAATGTTCTGGGACAAGGTTTACATTCATAAAAGCCAGTTCAGGATATTTAATAGATACCTGAAAAATAACATAGCCTATATTCTCAAGCATGACGACATCGACACGGCAAAAAAAACAGATGCCCTGGTCAACATATGTACCAACGAGCTGGAGCTGGCCTTTAAAGCCAATTTTTCATCCCTGGAGGTTGTCCAAAAGACCCTGGACAGTATTCAGAGCGTCATTTCCCAGGCCATTGAATTCATATCAGACATTAATTCCCTTAAAGGCCTTGCAAACCTGATCGGCCATGATTACCAGACCCACACCCATTCCATAAAAGTGGGGTGGCTCATGACCACTTTTATCAATTCGAATCGGGATTTGTTTGAAATAAAAAAACGGTCTGAATTAAAAGATTTGCTTATAGAATCCATGGTTACAGGCCTACTCCATGACATCGGCAAAGCAAAAATCCCTAAAAACATCATTAACAAAAAAGAAATACTGGATAACCAGGAATATATCATTCTTCAGTCCCACCCAACCAATTCCTTATCTATTTT
>PIVQ01001744.1 GCA_003354055.1 Desulfobacteraceae bacterium
ATGAAAATGACACGGAAAAGAAGACAATTTTCGGCAAAATTTAAGCTCAAAGTATAGTGGACCCCGAAAACTGGACAATATGTTAAGACACAATATAACAGTCCAGAAATCAAAAAGGGATTCATTTTGAAACGGAAAAAATACAACAAAGAGTTAAAAAGTAAGGTCGCATTGACAGCAATAAAAGGAAATCAGACTGTCAATGAAATTGCCTCTGAATTTGGCATTCATACAAGTCTTGTTAATCGGTGGAAAAAGGAAGCGATAGAAGCTCTTCCATTGGTATTTGGCAATAGCCAGTCAATACAAATCAAAGAGACCGAGATTGAACGAGATCGTCTTTATCAAAAGGTCGGCAAACTCCAGGTAGAATTGGATTGGCTAAAAAAAAACACCGGGCACCTTTAATGAATATTGAAGAGAAAAAACAGCGAATCCAAGCCAAGCACCCTAAAGTCAGTATTCAAAGGCAATGTGAACTGATAGGGCTTTCTCGTTCCAGTTATTACCGTGAAGGCCTGGCCGAACAAGAAACACCTGAAAATCTTGAACTAATGAAACTGATTGATAATGAGTATACTGACCATCCTTTCTACGGCACCCGTCAAATACGCAATGTACTCAGACGCAAAGGGTATAAGATTAACCGTAAACGGGTTCAACGATTGATGAG
>PIVQ01000169.1 GCA_003354055.1 Desulfobacteraceae bacterium
TCATTAATTAGTTCATCTAAATCATCTAATATAATATCAGTTTCTTCTTCAATATCTTCTTCTTCATAATCTAATAAAATATCTTCATCATCATCAATATCTTCTTCTTCAATATCATCATCAATATCTTCCTCGTCAATTTCTAATATTTCTTCTTCTTCAATTTCTTCTCCAAAAATTGTATCTTCACCGAAGATAGTATCTTCTTTGCTTAATAAAGGTTTTCTTAGAGATTTTAGAGACATTATTATTATATGTATTTTAATATTTATTTCAATTCAATTTTATTTTTTATTTAAAGTTCAATTTAATTATTAATATTAAAATAATAAAAGCAAACATAAAAGTTAAAACAAAAATAGTTGTTCCAATTAAGAAGAAAGGGTATAATTGTTTAGTAATATAGTCACTAATATAAAACATAGTAGGATGTATAATTTCTTCATTTATTTTATCTCTATTTTCAGGTGATTTAAACTCAATTATGATTTTATTAATTAAGTCTTTTGTTAATTTATTTATCAATGACATTCTATATTTTATAATTTTATTTTTTTTTCAAATTTTTATTGAAATTTTTGTTAAAAAAAAATTAAAATTGATCGCACAAGTTTTCTTTTAAATAACTACTATTAACAACCTAATTATGAAATCATTTTTTAACAAAGTTTTTAAACCAACAACCGAAGAAACTCAACAACAAGTTATGGATTTAACTCAAGATATAGAATTAGCATATAATGATAAAGTTGAAACAGGTGTCATTTCAGACACTGAAATTGAAGAAATAAAAAAAGAACTTACAATAAAAGAATTAAAAGAAGAAATTACTAAAGAAATAGTACAAGAATTATGTATGGAAAAAATAGAAAATGTAGAAGAATTTGCTGAAGATGTAATTGAAAAAGTAAAAGTTTCATATACTAAAAATGCTTGTTGGATTGTATTCCTTTTATGTATTATTTTTACTCCAATTGTTTATACATATATGAATCATCTAAATGTTGGACAATTAGTATCTGGTTATTCATTATCTGCTTATAGTATTTTAAGTTTTTTATATTTCTTTTTTAAAGTAATTTTTTCATTATTAAATTACAGAAATTCTAAAAAGTTCAATAAAGAGATTGAGGGACCATTACCATCAATTGGTGTTCAAATTACAGGATGGAGAGAAGATCCAAATTTATTTGAAAGAACTTTAATATCTATTAAAAATCAAACATATCAAAATATTACAAGAATAACAGTATGTTCAGATGGCAATGAGAAAGATGATTTATATATGGGTGAAATTTTCCAAAAGGTATTTCCTACTGGTCAACTTATTCATACTAATAAATTCCATAAAGACATGACTAAGAAACAACAAAAGAAATTTTATCATAAAGTAAATGAAAATAAATATACTTGTATTCTACAACCTCATGGTGGAAAAAGACATGCTATGCATACTCAATTAAAAACATTAAGTAATAAAATTTTAGGATGTGATTTGATAATGTTAGTAGATAGTGATTGTATTTTTGCACAAGATGCTATTGAAATTCTTGCTAAAACACATACTAATACCGACGCAACAGCAGTCACAGGTGATGTTCGTATTTATAATCCAGATAATTTATTATCATATTTAATTTCACTTAAATTTTGGTTTGCATTCAATATGGAAAGAAATGCACAATCTTATTTTGGAACAGTTAGTTGTGTTCCTGGTCCTTTTGGTTTATATAGTTCAAGTATGATTAGACAAATTGTTGATATATGGATCGGACAAACATTATTTGGAAAAGAATGTACATTTGGTGACGATAGACATTTAACAAATCTTGTATTAATGAGAAAAGGTAAAATTTATTATAATGATAAAGCAAAATGTTATACGGATACACCAACAACAATTCAAAGATTTATTTCTCAACAAAATAGATGGTGTAAAAGTTTTATTAGAGAATATTTTTACAATGTAAATTCATTTTCATTTAAAACATTTTGGTTAGCTTTTGAATTAACATTTACATTTTTTGTAGCATTATATGTTATCTTCTTAATTATTACAATCTTTTTACAATTTGATATTACATATATTTTAGCATTATTTGCTTCTATATTTTCTTTCTCATATATTAGAACATTATATGCGATTATAATATCAAGAGATCTTAGTTTTATTGTATTTCCATTATATAGTTGGGTATATTTCTTTTTCTTATTTCCATTAAAAATATGGGCTGGTTTAACTATTAATGTAACAAATTGGGGAACTGGTAATCGTTTAATAAAATCTTTTAAAATTGTAGATTCAATACCAACTGTTACTTGGAACTCATTTATGTTTTGTTGTACTATTTATGCTACTTATTTAAAGTTTGGAAATTATTCACAATGGGATTTAATATTATTAGCATGGATTATTGTAAATACAACAACTTTAGTTATTATATATAATTGTATTAAAGGAAAATATCAACGACAAATGAAACAATTATTAGATGATATTGTAGCACCAATTGAAACTGAAGAACAAGTAGAAATTGAAATTGATAGAGGACAATCATTAGAGCAATTACAAAATGAGATTGATAGTATGCCAGTACATGAGAGACAAGAAACATTAGATAGATTACAAGAAAGAATTGATTATATGATAGAAGAAATAACAAATGAAATTGAAGTTGTAATTAGATAATTCAAAAAATAAAATAAATAATTAGCATTTTAAAAAAACATTATTATACTTTATATAAAATATAATAATGAATAAATTTGTTTATATAGTTGTAGGTTCTATTTTTGTAATATTTATAATAATATCATGTATTTATAGTAATATGCCAATAGATGAAGAAGCAGAGGAAGAAAATAATGATAGTGTATAATTTTAAAATAAAATTGAATAAAAAATATAATGTTATAATAGAATGAATATTCATTGGAAAAAAAATATTATATTTACATTATATCTTTTATTTAATGCAATCCTAATCTTTGTATTATTTTTATTTGACTATGGATTCGCATTTGTATCTTTTTTCATGATTGGTAGTCATGTTAGAGATATACTTAGTATTATATATCAAATAATTAATATGAAAAGCATTATTGCTTATATTCCAGAAATTCACGAAGAAAAGAATACAATTTGTTGTTTAGTTCCTGTTTATGCAGAAGATAGTAAGTTAGTTAAAAATAATATTGATAGTTTATCAAATCAAAACTTATATAAAAATACAAAAGTAATGATTTTTGTAATATGTGATGGTCTCAACATTAGAAAACCAAATAATAAATCTTTATTTAACTGTTTAGATGATATGATAGAATATGAAGATGATACTAAGTATGAAATAATTTATGAGACTTGGAAAACACAAAAAGAAACTAAACTTTTTTATAAAGTTGGTAAATATAATAATGTTGATATTATATTAGCCCATAAAGAAACAAATCTTGGTAAAAAAGATTCTTTAATTGTAGGAGAAATTTTCATTGAAAGCATACATTGTTGCGAACAATTAAATATTGAAAAAATAGATTTTGTTTATCATACTGATAGTGATACTGTTGCAGATGAGAATTGTTTAAATGAATTACTTAAAACACTAGTCGCAGATAAAAATTTAGATGGTGTATCTGGTTTAGTTCGTGCTTATTATAATCAAGATGTTTATAATATAGGAGAATATATATTTTTCGTTATGCAAGATTTTCAATATTTCTTTTCACTTATAATAAGACGAATAACAGAAAGTCATATTAATACAACTACGTGTCTTCCAGGATGTGTAAATATGATAAGAATAAATGAAAAATCAAGTATAGCAATTGATAAATATGCTAATTTACCAAAAGAAGATACAAACTTTTTACAAACAGTAACAAGAATGCAGGGAACAGATAGAAGATATACAACATTATTATTAAAACAAGGAGCAAATTTAAAAATGAATTGGAGAGCATTTGTTTATACTGAACCACCATTAAACGCAAGATCATTTATTAACCAACGAAGAAGATGGAGTTCAAATGCTTTTTTCAATTCTTGTGTATTGTTATATTCACAAAATATACCATTTTATATAAAAGTATCAAATATTATTGATATTGGTAGATTATTTTCAACTATTTTTAGATTAGTTTCATACTTTTCTTTTTGGATTTTCTTAGATAAGTTTTCTACTTTCAATTTAATATTATTTGGACTATTTTTAATTTTTCCATATGTTTATATATTTATATGGATATATGCGATAATTCCAGAATGGAGAAGAATGTTTATTGGATTTATTATTAATAAAATATATATGCCTTTCTTATCATGTTTTACAATTAGTAAAATGTATTTAACATCAACTAATTTTGCGTGGGGAAATGAAATTAAAAAAATCAAAGACAAAATAGAGGATAGTATTGAAGATATAAAAGAAGAATGTGTAGAATTAGATATAATATCAGAAAGTGATGAAAAACTTGAAATTGTTATAAGGTAATTATTCAATTCTTCAAATTATTATTAAACTAAACAACTTTCAATAATAAATGATGAGAATGTGTAATTTTCTATTTAATTAGCATTTAAAAAAATATTTTAATATATTATAAACAAATATGTTAAAATTATTATTTTTAACTTTTATTACAAGTATCAAAGGAGAACCTTTATATATGGATTATCAAGTTCAAGAAGATTATGTTCCTATTATTGGATATCATATAGTAGATACAGAAACAACAACAACGGAAATAACAATAAATAATTTTAGAGATCAAGTAGAATATTTAACAAATACTATGAATTGTAATTGGATTACGATGGAAAGTTTATCATTATATATTGATAATAAAGAAAAAGTTCCAACCAATGCCTGTATTATGAATTTTGATGATGGACAGATGACTCAATATCATAATGCTTTATGTACGTTAAATACTCATAAAATTCCAGCAACATTTTATATTATTACAGAAAGTATTCAAGATAGTCAATATTATATGTCTTGGGAAGAAGTTGGAAAATTAAGTATTATTGGTCATGATATTGAATCACATACATTAACACATCCACATTTAAATTTATTAAATTATATTGAACAGGAAAATGAGATTTTAAATTCAAAGATAGATTTAGAAAGTAGAGGATATACAGTAAAAACATTATCATATCCTTATGGTGATTATAATGATGATACATTAGATATATTAAGAAACTCTGATTATATATTAGGAAGAGATACAAGTCAAGATTATTATTGGAAGGATAAAAGAGTCCCAATAATTAGTTTTAATGATGATTATTTATTACATTTTTATTATATTAAACCTGAATTATTAACTCCTGTAGAATTAGGAAATATTATAGAATATACTGGTTGGTGGCAATTTGAAGATAATTATAAAGTTATATATGATGAAGATAATGATATTAAAATATCTACTTCAAATATAATTCCAACAGATACAAGTTATGCTGTTCTCATTCTTACAGATAAATACAATGAAATATCAACACAATTTATAACAAAATATGATGGAAGTTTTACATTAGATATGTTATTATATAATTCAACTGAAACAATTAGTTTTAGTGTAAAAGTTGATGATGTATTTTATGATGTATATTCTCATGATTATACAAGTCAATATAGTTTGAAATATACTATTGGTATATATGATTACTATAATTTTTATATTAATATTCCTTCATTATTACCAGGAGTTCACACTTTGAATATTGTTCTTAATGATTGGGAAAAAATATATTTAGATAAGTTCCGTTTATTTTCAAATGTAGACCAAACATTTCATGAAATGCCTTATTATAAAGATTGTAATTCAACAATAGATGATTATTGTAACTGTGATGAAGGAGTAATTCCAACACCTACACCAACACTAATAACTCAAGCAGATCCTAATTGTGATTTAGGTATATTAACTGGAAGTACTTGTTGTCATATAGATTGTGAAGAATGTGCAGGTGATGGATGTGGAAGTCGTCCGGGTGGAAGTAGTAATTGTTGTGGAGGTTCTATATCAAATGCTGGTAATTCTTGTAATAATCAAGGAGCACCTTGTATTGTAACTTCATCTCCAACACCACCACCAATTCTAGTAGACCCAACACCACCACCAGTAGACCAAACGCAAGATCCTAATTGTGATTTAGGTATATTAACAGGGAACACTTGTTGTCATATAGATTGTGGAGAATGTGGTGGTTCTGGTTGTAGTAGTAGACCAGGTGGAAGTAGTAATTGTTGTGCTGGTAATATATTAAATGATGGTAATTCTTGTAATGATCAAGGAGCACCTTGTATTGTAACTTCATTTCCTACACCACAACCAATTCTAGTAGACCTAACAGCAGATCCTACTTGTGAGTTTGGTATTTTAAAAAGTATATATTGTTGTCATATAGATTGTGGAGAATGTGGTGGTTCCGGTTGTAGTAGTAGACCAGGTGGAAGTAGTAATTGTTGTGCTGGTAATATATTAAATGATGGTAATTCTTGTAATGATCAAGGAGCACCTTGTATTATTGGTTAATTTAAATATACTACTTAAAAAATATTTAAAATTATAAAATTGATTTAACATTTAAATAATATAATCTAAATATATAAAACAATGACATCAACATCAATAAAACCAACAAATCAACCATTAGTAGGTATTTTAGGACATGGGGAAATCGGTTCTTCATTACACAAAGTTTATGACTTAGTTAATTATACTAATGTTGTAGTAAGAGACCCATACGCAGGAATTCATGATACATTATCAGAATGTGATATGATTAATGTATGTATTCCTTTTTTCGGTTATGATAAATTCGTAACAGCATTAAAAGAATTAAACTTAAAGAAAGGATGTATTATTATTATTCAATCAACAATTGGTATTGGTACTACAGATAAAGTACAAGAAGATATTCCAGATTGTATATGTGTCCAATCACCAGTTCGTGGTGTTCATCCACGTTTAACTGAAGGTATGTTAGTATTTGATAAATATATGGGTGTTTCTGAAAAATATTTTTCAAATGAAAAAGTAACATCTTATATTAAAAATCACTTATTATCATTAAATATGAAACCAGTTATGTGTCGTGCTAGAGAATCAGAATTAGCAAAAGCAGTATCAACGACTTTATATGGAGTTAATATCGCAGCAATTAATGATGTATTCTTAATGTGTCAAAAATATGAAGTTGATTTTGATACAGTTTTTACAAAATGGCAAAAAGGTTATAATGATGGTTATACTAAATTAGGAAAACCAAATGTATGTAGACCAGTTCTTACACCAATTCCAAAAAATGATGAAGGAAAACAATTGATAATGGGGCATTGTGTAATACCAAATTCAGTTATCTTAAAGAATATGGGTCATCATGATATTGCAGATTATGTATTAAGATATGCTGATGAGTCAAACTTAAAACACGTAACTGGAGCAAAACATTAAATGAATTAATCAAATAATCAAACTTATTTTAATATGTATATTAAATATATTAAAATTAAATGATTTATTACAATAAGAAACTTATTATTATTGAAAATGAAGAAAAAATTATAAAGGAATAATGAATTAAAAAATTATTTTTTTCCAAATTAAAATTGAAATTAATATATTAATATAAACTATATTAAATAAATTATTTATTAAATGAATATTCAAACATATATTACAAGAACACTAGATAGTCGTCCTTCTGAAAGAGGAAATTATTTTACATTGCCTTCAGAAAAAGATTGTTTATGTGTAATCATTCCATTTTTCAATGAGGAAAAGAATGAACTAGAAGCAACTTTAAAATCGTTATATTATGGATTTAAATATTTATGTAAAATGAAAAAAGAATGGGAAAATAGAAAAATGAAAATATTAATTATTCAAGATGGTTGGTATAAAGCATCTGAATCAATGAAAGAATATTTAAAAGAGTTATTCCCAAAACAAATAAATAATAAAGATTGGTGGGATCATTATAAAGAATTTACAGATTATGACCCAAAAATAGATGGTTCTGTAACATATATATTTGAAAAAGAACAAAAAATATGTATAAATAATAGTGATGCTCCTGTGAGAGAAACACCAAAATATTTAGACATATCAATGATAATAAAAATAGATAATAGAAAGAAACATAATTCTCATGAGTGGTTTATGGGAAGAGGTGGTTTTGGTGAAACAATGAAAGGAAAATATTTATTTTGCACAGATGCTTTTACAATGTTTCATAATGCTTGTTTATATCATTTAGTAAATCATTTAGATAATAATCCATCATCTTCGGTTGCGACTGGAAGGCAAAGAGTTATGACAAAAAAACAACAACAAACAGATGAATATTTATTCTCATTATCAACAATACTAAGAAATGTGCAATTATTTGATTTTGAAACTTCTAATGCCGTTTATAATGGAGCTTTTGGTTTAGGAGGTTGTTTACCAGTTATTCCTGGACCTTGTGGTTTATATCGTGCATCAGATATTTTACAAAATAATGTAAGAGATTGGTATTTTGATATTGTAAATCAAGAACCAAGTCAAACAGGTTTAGTATTAGGTAATTTAAGAATTGCGGAAGATAGAATCTTATCATATTCAGTTGTATTAAAAACACAAGAAGAAAGAAAAATGGCATTTGTTCCAATGGCAGTATTTTATTTTGAAGCAGAATTAGAATTAGAAAGATTTTTATTACAACGAAGACGATGGATAAATGGTTCTGTAGCAGGTTATATATATTTATTAATAACAGAACGACAACATATTTTAGGATGGAGAACAAATATATTACGCAAAACATATATATGGTTATTATTAATGTGTCAATTTATAACATACTTTATCGTTTCATTATCACCAGCATTTTCAATAACTGTATTTTATTATTCATTATCATATGTATTATCATTTTCATCAATGAATTATATAACAAATGAAACAGTTACTGTATTATCTACGGCTGGTGTTTGGTTATTATTCTTTTTACATTTTTATATACATAAAAAAGAAAAGTTTAATTTTAAAGTAATATATGCGATATTGATATTTTCAATAGCAACATCTGTATTATCAGCCATATCAATGATATTATATATAATTGCTAATGATATTGGAAATCCAATTACTTATATATTATTTAGTGGAAATCCAGCATTATATTTAATTTCTCTTGTCTTATTATTACCGTTTGTAAATTCAATATTGATATCTGGTAGATTACATAGTTTGTGGTATATGATAAAGTCATTCCCACATTACTATTTATTTTCACATATGTTAATATCTGGATTTGGAAGTTATTCTTTTTCGCGAACATGGGATTTAACATGGGGTAATCGTCCTACAAGTGAAATGGAATCTGGAACAACAGAAGAAGAATTAAATATTGTAAAAAAAATATTCAAGGAAAAAAGTAAGAATGGAATATATCTAATATTATTTTTAAATATTCTATTATTTTTCTCACCAACAATTTTACAATTATCTGTTGCAGGAACATTTTTTTCAGTAGCAATAATTCAAATAGTATTTTCATTTATTTATTTATTATTAAAATTACCAACAAAATTAAAATATGTATTTAATTATGCAAAACATAATGTTTCACAATTAGAAATGGTAAAAGAAGATGGTGAAGAATATAGATTAAAACAATCTTCTTTAGAGAATAGTATAGAAACTCCAGAAGAAACTCCAGAAGAAACTCCAGAAGAAACTCCAGAAGAAACTCCAGAAGAAACTCCAGAAGAAATTATAATAGAAATAGAAGAAACTCCAGAAGAAATTATAATAGAAATAGAAGAAATATCTAAGGAATCTAATAATGATATAAATCAACAAGAAATGCAACATTTACGCATGATAATACAAGAAAAACTTATTCAACGTTACGATTAGGAATGATAGTTTAGAAATTACAATTATATTTTTTAAAATTGAATATTTAAATATATTATATATATATATATTCAATATGTTTAAATTATTATTTATAACACTTACATTAATCAAAGGACGACCATTGTATATGGATTACCAAGTTCAAGAAGATTATATACCAATTATAGTTTATCATCAAATCGGTGATGAAACAAAAGATTATATGATAAAAATAGAAGATTTTAGAGATCAAATTGAATATTTAACAGATAATTCAAATTGTAATTGGATTACAATAGAAACTTTATCAGAATATGTTGAAACACAACAAAAAATACCAACGAATGCTTGTTTATTAAATTTTGATGATGGAACTAGTCAACAATATCATAATGTATTATGCACATTAAATACTTATAAAATTCCAGCAACATACTATATAGAAACAAGAAATGTTGATGATATTTACGATTATTATTTAAAATGGGATGAAATCTATAAATTAAATGATATTGGTCATGACATTGAACCTCATTCATTAACGCATCCACATTTATCTACTTTAAACTATGAAGAACAAAAATATGAAATTTTACAATCCAAAATAGATTTAGAAAATAAAAATATAACAGTAAAATCATTTTCTTATCCATATGGAGATTTTGATGAAAACACACTTGATATTTTAAGAAAATCTGATTATGTATTAGCACGAGATATTGAACAAATCACTAGTTGGAAAGAAAAGAGATCACCAGTTATTAGTTTTAATGATGATTATATGTTACATTACTATTACATAGAAACAGGAAGATTAAGTGGAGAAGAATTATTAGATATAATAAAATATACAGGATGGTGGCAATTTGAAGATAATTATAAGAAAATAAATGATTATTATGGAACAATTAATGAATATCACGATAAGCTTCCAACAGATACAAGTTATTCTGTATTAGCATTAAATAATCTAAATGATGAAATATCAACACAATTCATAACAAAATATGAAGGAAGTTTTACATTAGATGTTTTAGTATATAACTCTACAATAGATATATCATTTATTATAAAAATTGATGATGTTACATATTATCCACAATCACATGATTTTGGAAGTTATGATAGTTTAAAATATACAATAGAAAGGTATGATTATTATAATTTTTATATAAATATTCCTTCATTATCAGCAGGAGTTCATACTATAAATATTGTTAATACACTAGGTGAAAATCTATATTTAGATAAGTTTCGTTTATTTTCAGATGTAAATCAAGATTTTGAAGTTGAATCTTATTACAAAGAGTGTGATATAGAAAATGATGATTATTGTATTTGTCAAGATATAGTCCACGATAATCCTTGGTTATCCGTAGAAAAAATTGATATAATATGGTGGATTGTTTTAATAATATTTGTTTTACTTGTTATTATTGGATATCTCCGTTCAATATGTGCTCGGGCACCAGATAAAAATAAATGTAAAGAGTGTAATGATAATATAGTTTAAATAAAATATTTATTAGAAATTTAAAATAATATTGTATATATTATATAATATTATTATCAAATGAATAAATTATTTCTAAGAACAATCAAGAGAAACTTTGTTGATAGAAGATTAATAAATCCAATATGTAAACATTATCAATTAGATATTATGAGACAACCA
>PIVQ01001745.1 GCA_003354055.1 Desulfobacteraceae bacterium
CTGGTAAGAGAAGACGATAAAACAGTGCTTTTCACGGGTTGCTCTCACTCAGGTATCGGCAACATGGTGACCACGGTTTTAAAGCGAACGGGGCTTACCCATATCGACCATGTGGTGGGAGGCTTTCACCTGTTTAACCCCATTACCCGGCAGACAGAATCCTTCAGACGCCTAAACCTTCTGGCCAAAGAACTATCGGGTTTTGACCGGACACGCTTTCACACCGGTCATTGCACCGGCCACAAAGCGTTTGCCTATCTGAAGAATAGCCTTAAAGATCAAATATCACAAATTTCCACAGGCGTAACAATCACACTATAATAATAAAAAGGCTGCCGGTGGCAAATCCGGCAGCCTTTTAGGCAATTAAGGAGGCTATTTAAACCAATGTCGTACTATTGAATGGGTTTAAATACACCCTACCTAATATTTTATAGCATGTCAAGAAAAAGTTTTGCTTGCATAACTTTTTCTTGTCTTAGTTAACCTTCCCTAGAATCCGGGATACCCATTTGGCATCATCCAGACGGTTGGCAACACTAGTGCCAAGCGTAGAAAGTGCAGCGTTTGACAGAGCTTTGCCTTCAGCTTCCTGATATACGGCAGTTGCGGTTGCAGCATCATCCGCCACCAGAACATAGGTTTCAGCCAGGAAGATCATATCATTGAAACC
>PIVQ01000890.1 GCA_003354055.1 Desulfobacteraceae bacterium
AGCAGCACGGTATCCCCGTAGGTGTGGTCAAAAAACATGATGGCATACCGGATCATGTACTCATGGAGGCTGTCGGTAAGATTGAAAAATGTTTTGTTCAGCAGGCAGAGCTCCTGGATAAAAAAGGTTTCCACTTTATCCTGATCCAGGGCATGGGGCATCTGTTTGGCCATGAAGCCTTCAAAAAAATGCTGAAGATCAAATATGGTATAGACGTAGGATTTGAGTTCCTTGGGGCGCAGTTGCATCTCCCGGACCATAAATCCCTGCTCGATTTCGTCCCTGGATTTATTTTGAAGATGCCGGAACAAAACCGCCGGCATATTGACTAAAGGACCCTGATCCATGTTGCCGAATTTGAGAAAATGGGCACGGCGCCGGTCAAATGCATGGGTGGCCCGGGCCATAACCTCTTTTTCCTTTCTGGTCATCCGCTTGAATTTCGGGGCGGCCGAACGGTCTTTGAAGGCTTCGGTGGCCCTGCGGATATCCTGACGGATAAACGGCCAGAACAGATCTTCCAGTTGCTCTGAATCAAAATGACGTGCGGCCTTTGAAATCCTGGATTCCAGATCCGGGCTCAGATACCATGCATTGCCGCCCGGATAATCGATCCAGGCCTCAGGCGTTGGACCCAGATTATAAATATCTCTGAACCCGAGGGTTTCTCCCTCAACGATGGATTCCCTGAGCATATAGGTTATCTGTTGGTCTATTTTTACCCTGGCCATGTACATGATATCAATGATACCTCCAAATATTTAATATGTATGGATAATTACGGCAGGGGAGACATAGCGTTTTTAATTTCTTGCTTTATATGATTCGGGAGAGGGATGAACAGGGTGGTGTCCGGTACATCACCATCCAAGGACAGGTCCATTCGTTTCATGGCACGGGAGATGAGGAACAATTGATTTTTATACTCCCGGCACATGCGGCACATCATGAGATGAAACCGGATGCCCATCCGTTTGCTTAACGGAAGGCGGGTGTCCATGGACCGGGACACCAGGGCGGAAACATCTTTGCACCTGAACATCCAGTGATTTATCACTTTTGTTCTCCTTTGCCGGTAAGGCCAGCGGTCGAGTCAGCGGTCCAGCGGATCTGGATACATTTTCTCATCAGAGCCCTTGCCCTGTGGAGAATCACCCAGCAGTTTGTCGGTGTAATATCCAGAACCTTACAAATTTGGTCGGTGGATTCATCGTCCAGTGTTCTTAAGGACAATACCCGGGCCTGTTTTTCCGGCAGGGTTTCAAGGCATTTTCTAACGGTATTTAAAAAGGATTTGTGTTCCAGGAGTTGTTCCGGATTGTCCGACCATGGGGTGGGGCCGTTCTTCCAATGGCCTTTTCTGTCAAACCAGTCTTCCATGTTGTCCTGATCCGACGGAAGTTCCACCATGGCGCTGTCCCTGTATTTTTTTCTGAGCCAGTCAATAACTTTGTGCTTCAGAATACTTGTGAGCCATGTTTTTTCAGTTGACCGGCCCTTGAAATTTTTTCGGGATTTAAGGGCGGCCATAAAGGTCTCCTGAACTATATCCTGGGCAATCTCTTCATCCCTGACCCGGTAAAGTGCCATGGTGTACAGATAATCGCCATGGGTATCCACCCAGGTATGGGCCGGGGAAAGTTCATGAGTAACCGCCATGGTTGTATCCTTATGAATGGGGGCCCGGATTTTTATAGGCCTTGGTCTCAATTTTTACCAGGTTATACTCCCGGCTTCCAAGACCGATATCTTGAGCATATGCCAGCTGGTGTTCCCAGTCCACATCCGGATATAGTCCTTTGAACTTGTCCTCTCCGGGGGCATGGTTGCAGGTCAGGACAGTGTTGGAAAGGGCCTGTTGCTGGTTGACCAGGTCTGCACTGGCCTGGTCAATAGCCACGGGATCCATGGAGGCGACCACTCCGATATCGTTGCAGATGGGAGATTCGGAATAGGGGAGGCAATCACATTTTGGAGCCACATTGGTAATAAAATTGATAAAGAATCCTTTACCGGCCTTGTTTTGAAGCACGCCGGCCGTGTACTCCATCATTTTTTCCAGGAACACGGGGATTGTCTGGTTCCAGGTGATGTTGATGGAGGATGTGGGGCAGCGGACAATACATTCTGCACAGCCGATGCAGTTGTCCTTGTTGAGAAAGGCTTTTTTCTCTTCCAGATGTATGGCCTCACCCGGGCAGTGGGCCGCGCATTCGCCGCAGCCGATGCAGGTTTTGCGTTTGATTTTGGGACTGACATTGGAATGCTGGGCAAGTTTCCCTCGTCGAGAGGCGCAGCCCATACCTAAATTCTTAAGGGTGCCGCCGAACCCGGAGAGTTCATGGCCCTTGAAGTGGGCCACGGAGACCAGGGCATTTGCATTGATGATTTCAGAGCCGATATAGACCTCGTTGCACTGTTTGAGATCCACCTGAACGCTGGTTTCGCTTTTCCCGAACAGGCCGTCTGCAATGATCAGAGGGGCACCATCCATGGAGGAGTATGAAAATCCGTTTTCCACGGCGGTTTTAATGTGGGAGACCGCATCCGACCGGGTGCCGACATACAGGGTGTTGGCATCGGTGAGAAACGGGGTGGCCTTGGCCTTGCGGATGGTCCGGATGATCTTACGGATAAAAACTGGCCGGATAAATGCAGTGTTGCCCTGTTCTCCAAAATGAACCTTAACGGCAGTCAGGTCGTTTTCGGAAAGAGTGGTATTGATTCCGGCGGTGGTCAACAGCCGTGCAAGTTTCTGGGGAAGGTTCTCCCGGGA
>PIVQ01001746.1 GCA_003354055.1 Desulfobacteraceae bacterium
GGAATCATCCTTGCCAATTTTATCCTTCTTCCCTTTATGTCCAACATCCGTGAACAGACCCTTGAAGAGTTATTTCTTCAAAAAATCATCCTCGAAGGGATGGTGGACCTTGCAGGCGAGATTCACCCAAGATTGCTGGAAAGAAAACTGAAATCCTTTCTGACCCCTTCCGCAAGGTACGGTCAGATGTCATCCCTGGAAAAGGTTAATTTAAAATTCGATCCGAAAGAATATGAGTAAGGGGACATCTCTGGGCCAGGAATTCGAAGCGTTTTGGGAAAAACCAGATCCGGTTTGGCGGCAGATATTTAATTCCCAGTATCTCCGGAAGAAGGGCTTCCATGGCCTGAGTCGAGACGCCTCCTGCATGGATTAAAAAAGGTGTACAATACATTTCTCCCCAGGAATTTACATAAATCGCAACCCCGTTGTCGATCTGCTGGCTGGTTCTGGAAGCGTAAAAATTCACACTGGTAAACAGAAACCTGACCGCTGGTTTTGATAATAATGCCGCAGACCGGATTCTGCTTCTGTCATATGCGGAAAAAAGGGTCTGCATAGTTGAAAAAAGCCGGTTGACGTCTTCAGAGGTCACATAGGTGGGATTGGGAGCCATCTGGATCAGTGTGTCCTGGGTATACAGTTGGTTGTTGATCATCCAGGCGGCAATTT
>PIVQ01000891.1 GCA_003354055.1 Desulfobacteraceae bacterium
AATCCTTACAAATCACATCAAAAATTGCGTCTGCGCCCCACTCTTGAGTATTATTCCCTGTACATTTTCTCATATTCTGGCTCCTATATGTCAGAGGTTTAAGGTAAGCCTGTAGAAATATAATCGTAAGTCAGATTTTAACAAAACACATCACCCATTTGGGGGATATTTGTTTGGGCTGAATCAAAAAACAATAACGCCAAGCTCAGGGGCAGCCAAAGCGAACCCGCCACGAACTTAAAAAAGTATTAAATTTTGAACCACAAAAGCCTTTGATTCCGTTGTTCAAGCACTTGTTATGTGTTATTTTACAATACCTTTTTTGTACTCAAACAACTTGAACGCATTATTTGGGTCTGGCTGAAATTCACCAATCTTTGTATAACCAAACTTTTCATAAAAATGGTGGTTTCGATAGGCTTTATATGGTGTTGCAAGTGTCCAAGCTTTTGCGCTGCTATATTGCTTTTCGATTAACTCCACTGTCGTTGAGCCAATTCGCTTGTTTTGATATTTTTCAGAAATGAAAAAGTACTTTATTTCTATCAGTTCTTTATCTGACGGGATGACGCAAATGCCACCAACAAACTCACCATTGTATTGAATTTTATAGTAGTGGCCTTTTTCAATTTCTGATTGATGCCAAGCTAACGACTCAATTCCCGGAGGATAAGAGCCGTACTGCTCATAATCACCCGTAAAAGCCTCAACACTGATTAATTTCAGCATTTCTGCATCTTCAATTTTTGCCATAGATAGTGTAGTCGTCAATTTTATTCCCTGTTTTTAAACCGTGAGTCCATATGACTTAATCGCGTTAATCCGCGGCGTTGCCCTTTGCGTCCGCTGAGTTAACATGTTGGCATAGGAATCGTTACAAAATAACGTGATCTAAATTGCTTCCAAAAACCCTTAAAAGACTGGGTATTTTGAAAACAAAAGATCAAGTAATTTTGGAGCCGATCCTTAGGTATTCAATTACCTCCCGGTCCAGCGGGAATTGGCCTGGCCATTTTCGAGTTTTTGGCCGTCCGTACGATAGTTCCCCGCGTGGTATAACTACGTTCAGACCGAAGGGAGTTCCCACCTCGACAACTTTTTCGGCGACCACATCATGGGAGCCGTCCAGCATTAAGGCGGCGGTGCCCGAATTGACAATCAGCTTGCGGTTGGCAAGCCGCTCTTTCCGGCCTGGCGAACAGACGCTGCGACAGAAACCGCATACGGTGTAGTAAAACCAGTCAGGATCGAAGACCGCCTGGCGATAGTCGTTAAAGCTGCTATCGGCGGCCTGCATCTGTGGGTCCGCCTTCTGCAGGCTGATGCACAACGAATCAAGTTCCTGCTTGTCTTCGGGCAGCGGACGACCGAGACGGTAGGGACTCCAGTTGGACCAAGTCCCGGAGGGCGCTAAACCCTCATAGCCGGTGCAGCCGATCCAGCAACATGTGTTGGGCCGCTTGCGGGATATGGTTTCGGTGACGCCAGCGACCGTAACTTGGACCGAGGCCTTGGGTTTAATCATTTCCACAGGGCAAACCAGGGAGCACATTTTGCATCTGTCGCAGGGATGTTCTTCATCCGGTATAGGGGTGTCAGGCGTCAAGGTAGCTGAGGTTAAAACGCTCCCTAACTCAACCCGCGCGCCGTATTCCTTGGTTAGCAAATTACCACTCCAACCCAAGCGGCCGACCCCGGATGCAAGGGCCGCATAGCGGTGAGAAAAATCTGGATAAAACTCGATCATCTCTGTTACGTCGGCGGCGTCTTTCTCAGGTCGGTAGTTGTTGTTGAGGTCTACATTGACTGCTTCGTATCCTTCCGACCGTAGTTGTTCGGCAAGCGTATCACCGATCGTATAAAGCATCTGGGCGATGGTTTTTCGATTGTCGCAGTGAGGTCGCCACGTCTTCTTGCTGATGAAGTCCTGTACCATTCCTCTATCCAGGGCCAGCGCAAAAGAAATAACTGAATTTGCAGATGGCAGAAGGTAGCGCGGATCGGCGGAGGGAGGCCCGTCAGCAAGGAGGTCTCTGGTGGTAACACCAACCAAATCAGCACCGAGGCTCAATGCCAGGGCTTTCAGTCTCGTTTCAGCAGAATGCATAGGTACCTCTCTTTAGAATGATGTTAACGAACGCATCACCGGTGCGCGTCCGTGTGCACGTGATGGTTAAACAATTTTGTTTTTCGCCCTTCCTTTCCGGTACGCCGCAGTGAGCATAAAGCGGCATAAGAGTTTTTTCCATCCGGATAACTTATGTGCGTTGGACACTAAGCTG
Organism: Desulfobacteraceae bacterium; assembly: GCA_003354055.1. The sequence goes on from PIVQ01000891.1 coordinate 2,283, forward strand.
CGGCCGCACTTGGAACATGCTGTTGCGTACCATGTAAAAGACGTGGCACAATCGGGGCATGACCAGCGCTTTTTCTGTGCATCGAGCCAGTGGTCAACGCCGTCAAGTTTAATATTCTCCAGGCCGGCATCAGCTCCTTGAAGATGAGGGAGGAGCTTTGCCACTGTTTGCCGTGTCCTGAAGCTTTTGCATGGGTAATCAGTGCAGTCGATGCAGTGCTCGATACCTTTTTCTTTCGCGCAACGACGGATATCGCATGCCTTACAGCCGGCGTATATGTTGTCTGACTTACAGCCACCGCAAGAAAGCTCTTCCTTTGGCACGCCTCCAAGACAGGCGACAAACTCATCAGCGCGACCTGTATTGCTGTACATAGCTATAGAACACGCACCACAATAGCTTCCGCAGTATGTATCAGGATTGAACATATTCATTCTTTCACCTTAGTTCTTAGGTTCATTTTCATCCATCTTGGGTTTATTGCCATTCACTC
>PIVQ01001747.1 GCA_003354055.1 Desulfobacteraceae bacterium
GCAACCGCCATCGGAACGGAACAGGCCAGACAGATTGTCGAAGACCATGTCGGCAAACTAAACCCTGATCTTGCCGTGGGAAGCGTCAATGATGCCGGCGGTTTTTTCGAAGTTGAAGTCATCAATAAAGCAAAGGAAGTACTGCAGTTGCTCGGGGTGGACAAATACTCCGGAAATCTGAGGATGCTGAACTAAAAAAAGATAGGGGCTGATTATGGATAATAGAAAGACAGACCTCATTTATTTAGCAATGGTGATTTGTATTATCGTGGCACTGCCTCTGGGCATATCAGCCTATGACAGGCATCTGTGGGCAAGTAAAATCCCGCAGGATGCCAAAGTATTCAGTTTAACCGGACATACTCGGGACGGATGGATCTTAGGCAAGGTAGAGGCTGCGGATGTTTTATCGCAAAGCCTTTTACCCGGCAAGCACACCCTGCCGGTAATTACAGTGAACAAAGGAGACAGGGTCGTGCTGAAGCTGACCAGCAGTGATGTGATTCACGGGTTCAGCCTTAAGGATTTCGGCATCTTCGTTAATGACGGAATTCACCCTGGAAAACCCCGGACCATCTCTTTTGTTGCAGACAAGGAAGGGGTGTTTACATTTGCCTGCAATGCCATCTGCGGCAGCTTTCACGAAAACATGTCCGGAACCATTATCGTTA
>PIVQ01001748.1 GCA_003354055.1 Desulfobacteraceae bacterium
CAATTTGTCATGATTTGGATCAAGAAAAAATCATTGCTGTGGACCTGGAAGCAGATTCCATGCACAGCTTTACTGAAAAAATCTGCCTGATCCAGATTGCCGGCGGAAAACAGGCCTATCTGGTCGATCCCTTTCTGGTTTCAGATTTTTCCCCTTTTTCCCGGATTCTGGAAGACCCGAATATTATCAAGGTGCTGCACGGCTCTGACTTTGATGTCAGAAGCCTGGACAGAGAGTTATCCGTGGAGATTGAAAATCTGTTTGACACGGAAATTGCCTGCCGGTTTCTCAATGTAAAGGAAAGGGGTTTGGGCGCCCTGCTCAAGGCCCATTTTAATGTCCATGTGGATAAGAGATTCCAGAAGGTGGACTGGTCAAGACGGCCGTTGAAAGACGATATGATTTCCTATTCGGTGGGGGATGTGGCCAACCTGGTCGAGCTCCACGATATACTGAAAGATCAGCTGAACAAGATCGGGCGGCTTGCCTGGGCACAAGAAGAATTTCAAGCCCAGACCCTTGTCAAGTACGAGTCTAATCACCAATTGCCTTTGTTCAAACGGTTCAAGGGAGCGGGGAAACTGGACAATCGAACCCTGGCGATTCTGGAAGGTCTGCTTCAGGTCAGGCTTGAGATGGCCGGGAAAAAAGATCTCCCCCTGTTTAAAATC
>PIVQ01000892.1 GCA_003354055.1 Desulfobacteraceae bacterium
GTCTGCGGTTCTGATGGTGGCCATGATCTTTTTATCCAAAGGATCGATAATGGCGGAATCCATACCTGCATCCATCATCAGGGTGACAAAGGTTCTGTTGATGATGTGACGCTGGGGCAAACCATAAGAAATATTGGACAGACCGCCTGTGATATGAACTTCGGGGAATGCAGCCTTAATGGCCCGAACTGCATCCAATACCATGACGCCTTTGGTGGAGTCGGTGGAGATTGGCTGAACCAGGGGATCCACATAAATATTTGAGGTCGCAATGCCGATCTTGTTCAGCTCGGCAACCAGGGATTTTGCACGTGCGAGGATGTCGTCTGCCGAATTTGGCATTCCCGCATCATCCATGCACAGTGCAATAACTTTACAGTCTTTGCCGTCCAAAAAGGGCATCATGGCGTCAAATCTCTCTTTTTCAAGGGAGATGGAGTTGATCATGGGGGTCTTTTCCACCATGCCGAAGGCCATTTCGAGGATGGCTGGATCCGGACTATCCAAGGCTAATGGGATTGTACTAACGGGTTGGATAGTATCCAGAAGCCAGCGCATGTCCTCTTCCTCATGACCGATGCGGGCACCGGCATTTACATCAATAAAGTTGGCGCCTGCTTCGATCTGTTTTTTTACATCATTGATGATGTAGTCGGCATCTTTGTCAGCTACGGCAGCCTGAACCAGTTTTCTGGAGGTGTTGATTCTTTCGCCTATTACTTCAAACATGTATGTGCTCCTCAGTCTTCGCAAAATAACTGCCTTTTGTCCGGATTTCTTCGTTGCAGCAAAATTTAAATCCTCAACATACATTAAGTATGCCTCCGGTTGAAATTTTGCTGCGCCTTGAACTCCGAACAAAATCCAGATTATTTGTCTGAAGACTCTAAAAGATTAAGCTGTTAGTTGACAAAGGATTTTGCCATTTTGGAGGCAGAACCTGCGTCGGCTGCAAATCCGTCGGCACCGATTTCATCGGCAAAGGCCTGGGTAACAGGGGCGCCGCCAACCATGATTTTTACCTGATCGCGAAGACCTGATTCCACGATGGCATCCACGGTCTGTTTCATGGCAGGCATGGTGGTGGTCAGAAGAGCTGAAAGACAAACGATCTGGGCATTTTTCTTTTTGATTTCTTCAACAAAGTTTTCAGGGGCAATATCAACGCCTAAGTTGTGAACTTCAAGACCGGCACTTTCCATCATCATGGCCACAAGATTTTTACCGATGTCGTGGAGATCGCCTTTTACGGTTCCGATGATCACGGATGCGGCTGCGGCGCCTTCACCTTCGCCAAGAAGGGGTTTGAGAATTTCCACACAAGAGCCCATGGCCTGGGCAGCCATGAGAACTTCAGGAATGAACATGTCACCGTTTTCCATACGTTCGCCGACAACATCCATGCCTGCGATCAGGCCTACGTTAAGAATGTCTTTTGCCGGAACATCAGCTGCCAGGGCAGCGTTTACAAGGTCGGTCAGTTTTGCTGCATCACAGGATACCAAAGCATCAGTCATTGCATTGAAATCAGTCATAATTTTCTCCTTTAAGCGTTTTTACGTTTTTCAACATATTCGGTTAATTCTTTTTCAATGGCAGGGTCGATTGCAGGTTTTTCATAGGTTGCCAGGCGCTGAGCTACCTTATCTTCGGCAATCATGTCAATGGATTTTTTACCACTTTTGGTCCAGGCATCAGGGTTCTGACGGCTCATGAGAGACGGCATAAAGAACTCGGTCCGGCAGAGCTGGAAGGTTTTGGGATGGGTCAGGTACTGGCCGCCGATACCTACCTCTTTGATAATACCTATGTCAATGGTTTCATCTGTGAGCGCCAGTGGTTTGAGCATGGACCGGACCAGGCCGCAGGTTTCTTCGTCCACCAGGAATTTTTCAAAGCTCATGGCAATGTAGGAGCCCAGAATACCGCAGGAGTGGAGGATAAAGTTGATACCGCTTCTGGCTGCAGTGGACAGGGCCAGGGCAGATTCAACACCGGCCTGGGCATCCGCGCACAGGGCGTCAGTAAGACCGCCGCCGGATCTGGCAGGCAGGTTGTAGAACCTTGCCATCTGGGCAACCAGATGGATATTCTTGACCAGCTCGGGGGCACCGATGGAAAGGGCGCCGGTTTTCATGTCCATGGCTGAGGAGGTGGAGCCGTAGATGACTGGTGCGCCCGGGCGGACCAGCTGGGTCAGGGTGACACCGGCCAGGATTTCAGCATTCTGAAGGGCAAGTACGCCGTCCAGGGTCACAGGACCGGAGCCGCCGGCCATGATGAGGGAAGCAACCACAACCGCCTGGTTGTGTTTGGAAAGCTCAATCAGAGATCCGATCATCTCATCGGCAAACTGCAGAGGCGACAGGGAGTTGATCAGGGAAACCGAAACGGTCTTATCCATGATGTTTTCTTTGCCGCCGAACAGGATCCCGGCCATTTCGATACCGTCAATGGCGCCCTGTTTGGATACCGGGCTTCCCATAAAAGGTTTGTCGCAGAGCAGCATGTTGGAAAGAGATAGATCCATGTGAACCGTGTCATGGGGCATGTCGGCCGGCTCAACCATCATCCATCCGTTCATGTCTATATAGGGAGAGGTCTGGATGAGTTTGCAGAAGTTGTCGTAATCTTCCATGGTGGCCTGGCGCTGGTTGCCCTGGGCATCCATGACAAAGGGGGCACCATAACCGGGAAGGAATACAAAATCATCCTCACCGATCTCCACGCTTTTTTCAGGGTTTCTGGCATGGACGGTAAAGCGTCTGGGGGC
>PIVQ01000893.1 GCA_003354055.1 Desulfobacteraceae bacterium
GTGCTTGAAGAAACGGCAAAAGAGATTCGAAGCCAGACTCAAGCCAGCGTATTGACCTTTGCCGGGGATATGACACAAATCAAAGACGTAACAGCATTTGTCGATCACGTTAAAGATGAGTGGGATTATATCCACATACTTGTAAACAACGTAGGACAGGCAACGCGTGGCTGCCTTGAAACTTTAAGCCAGTCTGACTGGCAACAGGTATTTGAAGTTAATTTACTAAGTGCCGTTCACTGCGCAAGCCAAGTTACTCCTGTCATGAAAAAGCAAAAATGGGGCAGAATTATTAATATTTCAGCTTTGTCAGGGAAAGAACCTATCCAGGACTTAATTGCTTCAAATGTCGTAAAATCAGGCCTCATTAGTTTTTCAAAAACACTATCCAGGGAATTAGCTTCAGACAATATTTTAGTTAATTGCGTATCTCCCGGGTTGATAGATTCTCCACAAAACGATCGGTACTTTTCTCCAATGGAAAAAGATGAGGCTCTCAGTAAAATCCCGCTTCACAGGTTTGGCAGTCCGAAGGAGTTCGCAGACACAGTGGTGTTTTTATGCTCGGAACGAGCAAGCTATGTTACAGGTGTGAATTTGCTTGTAGATGGCGGGGCGAGTCATAGCCTTTGATAAAATTATCTATTCATCACGGAACTGAGTTGATAAGGAGATGCTATGAAAGGAATTCACTGGTTTCTGATTATTCTAATTAGCCTTCCGATTGGCTATTTCATGAAAGACGTTAAGAGTTTTTTTCATGAGCCGTCACAAATTGAACGTATCATTGATTCTACCCCTATGAAGAAGCCGGCCTCTTTCAGCATCTACCACACTGAAGTCCACGAGGGAAAAGCTGTCAAAGGCGGGCTCTATGTCCAGGGTTCTGTCAAAATCCCTTTTGATATTCCAAGAGATAAGATTAAGCCCACCATCCTGGCCGCTCTTAAGAAGCTAAAAAGAAAACATCCTAAATCTGAATGGTTTGTCGTGTATCTATTCCCAGAAGGTGAAAAAGCCGAGAAGGTTGGTATATCCGCCGGGCGGGGTGAATATATCGACGGAAAGATAACGATTATTAACGGGCTTCTTTCCGGTAAAGAATGGATGGAGAGCGCTAAACGTTATGCGGCTGGTGAAATGGCATTTCAAACGCCACTGTCCCTTGAAGAAAGTTACTTTAAAGCCAGCATAGGTGTATCAGAAGTTTTTGATTCTTATTACAAAGAGACCTCCGACTCCGACAGATCGTATCAATTAGCATCCGAAGAAATAGGGCAGCCAGTCAAAGTTTTAAAACTCGTACGAGAAAAAGTTTTGCAATACTATTCTTATGGTCAGGAGCAGGAGGTCCTTGAATAGCTGATCTATTAAGAGCCGGCAGCCAGATTTTATTTCAATTATTGACGACCGACCTCAGCTAGGACATGGTTTAAAAAAAAGGAGACAGGGTATGAAGCGGGTTTACAATTTATCTTATATCACCGTCATTTTGGTTTGGGCATTTTTCCTCTTGGGGACTGATATTGCCATCAGCCAAGCCGGCCCTCCGGGCCCTCCCGGACCGGTAGGACCGAAAGGTCCCGGGGCGATAGGTCCGCCGATTCCAATTGTGGCGGTGGATGACATTAAAGACAAGGCCTGTCTCACGCGAACGGCAAATACATTTAAGAACTGTGTGAACAAGTGTCCTGAATTGGATTTAGAATCACCTGATCCAGATATCGAAGGTGCAGAATGCATTCTTAAATGCATCGAAAGTTTTGCAAATACCGTCAATGGGTGTATGTAACCAGCTTTTTACGACCATGAAAGATCCCATTTGGGCCACACCGCAGATAAACCTCAGTATGATTGGGCTTTTTAGGCCCGGTCTCAAATTAAAACCACCCAGGTAGTTGGCGTGGCATTCCCAGCCACAGCCACTCACTTGGGATGGTTAATTTTGTACCGGAAGATTTAATTTTGACGCCACGCCTTAGCACTGTGAAATTCATATTCAATAAATTTCATAATTCCCGGACATTCTTGAGTGTGCATAACAATTTATATTTATCAAAATGCACAATAATTCTATGAATTTTAATGATTTCATCACTTTTTTAGAGTGAAAACACTATGGGTTAAACCTTTAATGAGGACAAATCAACACTCTAAATATAATTGATGCTATGAGGAAATATAACCTAAATAAAGTCGTAATTTTTGATCTGGGAAATGTAGTCCTTGATTGGAACGTTAATCGAATTATAGATTCGCTTGGCCTTGAAAAGGAAAAACTACATCTGCTAAGGAAAGAACTATTCCTGCATCAAGATTGGCTCGATATGGACCATGGGAAAAAAACAGAGGCCGCTGTTGTATCAAGAATATGCGAAAGGTCACTTTTAAGCAAAGAGGTTGTGGAGACGACACTTTTAGCAGCTAAAAACTCCCTCTCTCTAATTCCAGAAAGCGTATTGCTTATGAATGAAATTTCAAATCGAGGGATTGATATGTTCTGCCTTTCCAATATGTCTCGCGAGACCTATTGCCATATTAAAGAACAGGAAATATTTAAATTGTTTAGCGGCATTGTAATTTCGGGAATCGAAGGGTGCATGAAACCGAATGAAGATATTTTTCTGCTTACTCTTAACCGGTTTGGATTAAACCCAAGAGACACACTTTTTATAGACGACAGCATCCCCAATATAGATACTGCAGAGCGTCTTGGAATCAAAGGCTTTCATTTTAAACGCAGTACGGATTGTTATTTGGCAATACGAAAA
>PIVQ01000170.1 GCA_003354055.1 Desulfobacteraceae bacterium
GACGCACAGGCCGCAGTGGATGCAGAATGACGGGTCTTTTTCAAACCGGTCGCTGTTCGCACCATACTCCAGCGCATATTTTTTTAAGTCAGGCGCGTCCGGGGCATGGGCCATCAGCAATTCAAGAATGGTCCTGCGGATTCTATCCACCTTTTCAGACCGGGTTTTGATCACAAGCCCCTGTTTTGCCTCGTACACGCAGGAGACCACAAGTTGACTCCAGTTACCGGAAACAATCTCCACAATACAGAGGCGGCAGCCTCCAAAGGGAATCAGTTTTTCGTGGTGGCAAAGTGTGGGGATTGAGATCCCGGCGGCCTGGGCTGCCTCTAAAACAGTCATTCCCGGATCGGCCTCAACCTGCCTTCCATCAATTTCTAATAAGATTTGGCTCATTTTACCCGCTCTTTTTTAGTGATTTTTCTTTTCTGTTCGGCAATGGGAGGTGGTACAGGCTCACCTGAAATCTTTTTTACAGCACTGAATTTGCTGGGGCAGACATCAAGGCAGGTGCCGCAGCCCGTGCATAATTCCTGGTTCACTACATGAATCGTTTTCTTGGCCCCGTCAATGGCATCTGCGGGGCATTTTCTAAGGCAGATCATACATGCGCGGCACTTGTCAGGCTCAATCACGTATGAAACCAATTCCTTGCAGGCCAGAGCCGGGCATCGTTTTTCATTGATGTGGGCATCGTACTCATCCCTGAAGTATTTCAATGTACTTAAGAAAGGACTTGGCGCGCCTTTGCCCAGGGCACACAGCGAGGCTTCCATGGCGGTTTCAGAAAGGGACTCAAGGGTTTCGATGTCCCCCTTTTTTCCTTTTCCTGTGGTGATATTGGTCAGTATCCTGTGCATCTGCCGAAGTCCTTCCCGGCAGGGAACGCATTTGCCGCAGGACTCATCCGTCAGAAATTCGATAAAATACCTGGCCACATCCACCATGCAGGTATCTTCATCCATAACGATCATCCCGCCTGAGCCCATCATTGATCCAATCGTTGCAAGCTCGTCAAATCCGACTTGAAGATCCAGGTGCGCCGCCGGGATACATCCGCCCGAAGGCCCGCCGGTCTGTACTGCCTTAAATTCTTTGCCGTTGGGAATTCCTCCTCCGATGTCGAAGATTATATCTTTAAGGGTTATGCCCATGGGAACTTCCACAAGCCCGGTATTGGAAATCTTTCCAACCAGAGAGAAGATTTTGGTGCCCTTGGAGCTTTCTGTGCCGACACTGGCAAACTTGTCACCGCCCCCATTGATAATCAGGGGGATGTTTGCCCAGGTTTCAACATTATTCAGCACCGACGGCCGTTCCCAAAGCCCTTTGATATTGGAGCGGGTATACTTTGGTCTGGGTTCTCCAACACGGCCTTCCAGCGCCGTCATCAATGCGGTGGACTCCCCGCAGACAAAGGCGCCTGCTCCCTGATGGACAAACACATCAAATGCAAATCCGGATCCCAGGATATTGTCGCCGATCAGGCCCAAATCTCGCGCCTGCTCAATGGCAAGGGTGATATTTTCCACGGCCAGGGGGTATTCCTGGCGAACATAAATATACCCTTCCTGGGCGCCCACGGCAAACCCTCCGATGATCAGCCCTTCCAGTATGGAATGTGGGTTTCCTTCCAGCAGGGCCCTGTCCATGAATGCCCCGGGATCCCCCTCATCTGCGTTGACAATGACGTATTTTATTGGGTCTGCGGCATTCTTCGTCCCTTCCCATTTTATGCCGGCGGGAAAGCCTGCTCCGCCCCGGCCCCTGATGCCTGATTTTTTAACCTCTTCCAGAACTTCTACATCGGTCATGGTGCCAAGGGCCTTGGCCAGTGCTGAATATCCGCCAATGGCCAGATAGTCATCAACATCCTTTGAATCAATCCTGGTGTTGGTGCTCAGCAGGGTTCTTTCCTGGCTTTTATAAAAGGGAATATCAGACTCGCATGTGGCTTTTTTGCCTGTGGCAGGATCCGCATACAAAAGTTTCTCAACGACCTTGCCCTCTTTCAGGGTCTGGGCAACAATTTCCTCTACATCATCGGCCGTAACCTTGAGATAGCAAATCTCCTGGGGATAAATGACGACCACAGGTCCCTGCTCGCAAAATCCGGGACACCCGGTTCCCCTGGTGTTCACCCCGGTGGGAAGGCCCTGTTTTTCAATTTGAGTTTTAAAGGCGGCGATTACCTCATCCGCACCCGAGGCAATACAGCCTGCTCCGGCACAGACAGAAACCGACGGGCTGTCGGGATCCCTTTGGGATTGTATCTTTTGTCTTAAGGATTCTAATGTTTCAGGGCTGGTCAACTGGGTCATAATCTTTCCCTATTTTCCGATTATTTATTCGGGGTTGTTATTCATAGGTTTTTAACAAGGTCTCAGTCTGCTCCGGGGCCATATTTCCATGGACCTTGCCGTTCACTTCCACCACCGGCCCCAAAGCACAGCAGCCAAGGCAGTTAACGGTTTCCAGACTGAACTTCATATCCAGGTCGGTTTCGCCGGAACCGATCCCTGCGACCTCCTGAACCCTGTCAAGCACACGGGTCGCTCCCCGGACATGGCAGGCGGTTCCCACACAGACATGAACCTTGTGCCGCCCTTTGGGCACCACACTGAATGCCTTGTAAAAGGTAACAATGTGCTGAACCCGGGTTAAGGGAACTTCCAGCCGTTCACTGACCCGGGTCAATGCCTCTTTGGGCAGCCAATTGTGCGCTTTCTGGATATCCAGCAATATTTGAATAAGTGCGCTTTGCAGGCCTTGATGCCTGTCAATAATCTGATCAACTGCCGTCATATCCCCATTCATATCCATAGTGTATTTCCTTACGCTAACCCATAGCAATTATCGGCAGTATCGTATTTGACCCACCCCAGGCGAGATGACCGGTTCATGTACCTGGATACCTCAGACGGGTTTAACCCTAAGGTATCGCTGATAGCCCCCGTGGAAAGGGGGGACTTTTTAAGCAGTGCCATGATCTGGCCCATTGCCCACAGGTCTGAAAAAATATCATCAAACAGGCGGGTAAACCCTTCACCTGCAAAAAAGGTGTCATATGCCTCTTTTGTTTTCTCCGGCACTCTCAGCCTTTCTCTTTCCGCAAGTCTCATATAAGGAACCAGATTCCGGGCTGCTTCAAATTTGAGGTCCAGAGTATTTTTGTCCAAACCTTCAGCCTGGCCAAGGGGACCCAATTCCTTTATCTGTTTTGTGAACTCATCGGTTTTTTCGGCCAGCAGATTGCCGTCGGCCCCGGACATAAATTCGATTCTCAGCCGGTCCGGATTCAGTCCCATGTATTCCAGAACCTTTTTCCCTATGTGGGAGACCGCCAGCGCATCAAAGTTGCCGTGTGTGGTATAGTTGCACTCCCCAAGACGGCATCCGCCGATGAACACCCCGTCATGTCCTTTTGCAAAGGCCCGAAGGATGAACTCCAGATCGATTCTTCCCGAGCACATGACCCGGATCAGCCTCATCTCGCTTGTATATTGTTGCCGGGAAACTCCGGCAAGGTCGGCAGCGCCATAGGCTCACCAATGGCATACGAAGCCTAATATGTGCGGCTTAAACTCAATTCCCATTGACCGTTCCTTTTTTTATGATTCTGTCGGTTTTTATGATTTTCATGCCTGTTCCTCTTCAGCTTCGATCTCAACCGCTGGCATCTGGTCATCTGCCAGGACCCCATCAATGGCTGCAGCAGCATCGATAGCTGCGTCGATCTGACCGTGCAGGGATTTATCCGTAAAGTGCTTAAGCCCTATGGCGCTTGTGGGACACTTTGTGGTGCAAAGGCCGTCTCCCTTGCAGAGAATGGGATTGACCATTGCCTTTTTGCCCTTTGGCGTATCAACAAACTCTACGGCATCATAGGTGCAAACGCTGATACATGCTCCGCATGAGACGCAATCCTCTTCAACCACCCGGCAGACAGATCCCGAGGCCACTGCCGTATCTTTTGACAGAAGGGTCAATACCCTGCCGGCAGCCCCCTGGGCCTGGTTGATGGTCTCCTGAATATGTTTGGGATAGTGGGCGGTTCCGCAGAGGAAGACACCGTCTGCGGCAAACTCCACAGGCTTGAGTTTTACATGGGCCTCTTTAAAGAAGTCATCGGGACTTAACGTCACTTTGAAATGTCCTGCAATCTCATGGATGGAGCCCGGCGGAATCACTGCGGCGGCAAGGGATAGAATATCTGCATCCAGTTCAAGCCGCTGATCCAGGATATAGTCGGGAACCGTGATCCGCAGGACATCTCTGCCGTCTTCAGCCTCGGCGGTTTCAACCACCGGCGGCTCTTCGGTCTCATACCGGATGAATTTGACACCTCTGTCCGATGCTTCCCGGTAATAGTCCTCTTTCAGCCCGTAAGTCCGCATATCCCGGAACAGAATATGAATATCCATTTCCGGATTTATCTTTTTAAGTGCCAGTGCGTTTTTGACGGCGTGGCTGCAGCAAACCCGGCTGCAATAGTCACGGTCAGAGTTTCTGCACCCAACACACTGGATCATCACAAGGCTTTGGGCGTCGACCACGGCCTCATCTTTATTGGCAATCTTTTCCCCCAGATCAATGTGGGTAAAGACCTTGTCGCTCTCCCCGTACAGGTATTCCGTGGGTTTGTATACATCGGCGCCGATGGCCAGCACGGATGCCCCGTGCTTTATAACTTTTTGCTGTCCGCGGGAAATGACCCGGGTGGTGAAGTTGCCAAGAAAGCCTGCAACATCGGTAATTTCAGCTTCATGTGTGATGTGAATTTTGGGGTTGGCGTAGACCGCTTTGATGGTTTGATCCAGATATGCCTGAACATCCATTCCTTCAATGGTGGTGTGAAGTCTTCGGGCCATTCCCCCTAAGTCTTTTGCCTTTTCAATTATGTGGACCTCATGCCCCTGTTCTGCAATGGACAGGGCACAGGTCATGCCCGCAATACCGCCACCCACAACCAGTGCTGCCTTGTTTACGGGCAGGTCGAACTCCTGGAGCGGTTCCAGAAATCTTGCCCGGGCAACGGACATTCTGATAATATCCTTGGCCTTTTGGGTGGCAGCTTCCTTTTCCCTGGCATGGACCCAGGAACAATGCTCCCTGATATTGGCCATGTCCATGTAATACTGATTCAGTCCGGCCTCCCTAAGGGTGTCCCGGAATAAAGGTTCCAGGGTTCTTGGGGAGCAGGCCGCAATCACCACGCGGTTAAGGCCCAGCTCTGCGGCCAGATCGGTGATTTCCTTGGCCGAGTTTGTGGCGCATGAAAAGAGCTGCTCCATGGCGTAGACGACATCGGGAAGGGTTTTGACATATTCAACCGTGGAGGGAATATCAACCACACTGGAAATATTGGCCCCGCAATGGCAGACAAAAACACCGATTCTCGGGTCTTCTGCGGACCGGTCTTGCTCTTCCGGATATTTTCGTTCACGGGCCAGCTTGCCCCGCCTGTAATCCAGAAGTTCTCCGCATTGGGTGCCTGCGGCACTGGCGGAAAATACCGATTCGGGAATGTCTGTGGGGCCCTGGAAGGCACCGCTGACAAAGATTCCGGCGCGGTTTGTTGCGACCGGGTTGGCATCTTGGGTTCTGTTGAATCCATGGCTGTTGAGTTCAATGCCGAACTGGTCGGCAAGTTTTTGATACTCGGCAGGAGGGGTAAGGCCAACAGATAGGACAACCATGTCGAATTCTTCTTCTTTTACCCCGTCGGTAGGGGTGGCATACCGGATGATGACATTCTTATTTTCGGGGTTTTCTCCTGCAATGGAGGGGTAGCTTCTGACGAAGTTCACACCTTCCAGCTCTTCAGTCCGCCTGAAATATCGCTCAAAATCCTTGCCGTGTGAGCGGATATCGTTATGGAATACCGTACACCTGGCGTCGGTATCGTGGTGCTTGGTCAAAATTACCTGCTTCTGGGTGTATGTACAGCAAACACCGGAACAATAGCTGTTGTCGCCTTCGGTCACCCGACGCGATCCCACGCATTGGATCCAGGCGATGTTTTTTGGGTGCTTTTTATCCGAAGTCCGTAGCACCTGTCCTTCATAAGGTCCTGTGGAGGATAACAGCCGCTCAAAATCCATGGAGGTAACCACATTCTCCATCACGCCGTATCCGTATTCCGGTTTCTCACTGGGATTAAAGGGAGTGATACCGGGTGACAGTATGACGGCACCGACATTGATCGAAAGTGTTTGGTCGGTCTGCCTGAAATCAATGGCATCGGCCTGGCATACTCCCCGGCAGATATCGCATTTTTCCTCTTTGAGAAAAAGGCAGGTCTCGTCAATATAGGCAACTAGGGGAATGGCCTGGGAAAAGTATACGTGAACCGCTTTGTTGTCCGATATCTCCTGATTAAAGGGATCCGGGTTCAGGACCGGGCAGTACTTTGTACAGGTTGCACATCCAGTGCATTTATCCTCTATTATATACCGGGGTTTTGTGGTCAGGGTGACTTTGAAATCCCCTGCCTCTCCTTTTACCGTATCAACCTTGGTAAAGGTTAGAATCTCTATATTCGGGTGCCGGCCGACCTCGACCAGTTTGGGTGAGAGAATTCACATGGAGCAGTCATTGGTCGGAAAGGTCTTGTCCAGCTGGGCCATATGGCCACCGATGCTGGGTCCCTTTTCAACCAGGTAGACCTTGAATCCTGCAGTTGCAAGGTCAAGGGACGCCTGGATCCCGCTGACCCCGCCACCTACGACCATCACGTCGCCAAAGTTGCCCGTACCGGGCGCCTTTCCGAATTCTTGCATGACCTCTTCCGGTATTATGCGGTTTTCCACTGTTGCTCACCTCACTATTGTTTTGTACATTATTTTCATTCAAGCACGGAGACTCGGTGCCCCTATGTCTCCTGATTTTCCCGTGGTATAACAGCATCCCGGATCACTTCCGTGATATCTTTGATTTCCAGGATCTCTTCATACTCGAGATTCAGCCGGCTTTCCTCAAAATTGGTGATGCAGTAGGGACAGGCCGTCACAAGAATCTTGGCCCCTGTTGCTTTAGCCTGTTCCAGTCGGAGATCGGAGAATCGTTCTTCCTTGGGGGTGTCCATCCATATCCTGCCGCCGCCACCGCCGCAGCACAGACTTTGTGCTCTGGACTCGGCCATCTCTACCAGGTCCACCCCGGGCAGATTCCGGAGCAAATCTCTGGGAGCCTCATAAACCTCATTGTGCCGTCCCAGGTAACAGGGATCATGATAGGTGATTTTCTCTTCACAGGAATTTATTATCTTAAGCCGCCCGCTATCAACAAGTTCGGCTAAATACTGGGACATGTGAACCACCTCAAAGTTGACCATGAACTCCGGGTATTCGTTTTTAAAGGTATGGAAGCAATGGGGGGATGAAACGATAATCTTTTTCACACCCTTGTCGATAAAGGTTTTGATGTTCTCTTTTGCGAGCGTTTTGAAGACCTTTTCACTGCCGATCTTGCGGATGCTTTCACCGCAGCAGTTTTCCTCATTACCCAGGATTCCGAAATCCACGCCTGCCTGGTTGAGGATCTCCACAGTGGCGCTGGCCACGTTCTTCATCCTGGGGTCAAAGCTGAGATAGCAGCCCACAAAGAACAAGACCTCCATCTCTTCGCTGAAGTCTTTGACATTCAGTCCCTGGGCCCAGTCTCTTCGCTTATTGCGTTCAACCTGGAGGGGGTTGCCTTCGGAAATCAGGCTGGCCCTTGCCGTCCGGGCGGAACGCACCGAAGGTGGAAAGACCTCGTAGTCCGAGGCGACCCGCCGAAGGGAGACCCCCACCTCAATCTGCTTCACGCCTCTGGGGCAGTATTGGGGACATCTTCCGCAGGTGGTACACCGCCATATGTTTTCACCGTCAATCTCGGTTAAACCAAAGGTGGCTTCCCGAATTATTTTGCGGATGCTGAAATCTCTGACACGGTTCCACGGACAGACCGAGTCGCACAGGCCGCATTGGAAACAATGCCTGAAGGCATCGCCGCCTGCCTCTTTTATCTCATCAACTACTTCATTAAAGGGGGGGACTGTTTCCACTTTATATCCTTTTTGAATATTTTGGTTTAGTGGGCACGAGACTAATCTTTATTGGATATCCGCTCGATTGCATCCTGGATTTTTGCAAGTCCGAATTTGTCAGCCAGCGCTTCCAGACCGATTTCCAGGTCTTCTGCTTCTTCGGAATCCTCTTCGTCGTCGGCCGGCTCTTCCCTTTCTTCAAGAATCAGGGCATCGTGCATGCACCACTTCACACAGAGGGGCTCTTCCTCGCCTTCACACATATCGCACTTGAGGGGAAGACCTGAATCAGGTTCCTTGAACTCGTCCCTTGACGGGCAGGAGGCACGGCAAAATGCGCATTCGTCATATTCCTTGCCGTCGATGGTGTACTTGTCACGGCCGGCACATTCGGCCACGGCATATTCGCCTGCGTAAACAGGCACGTACAGGTCCCGCAGGGGCTCACGAATGATACGGATTCTGGATCTGGCAGGGTTGTTGCTGCTGTATTTGGGTTCAGCGTGAAAGGCCGAACAGATCATTTCACAGGCCCGGCACCCGTTGCATTTATCAACATCAATCCGTATGGTTTTGATTACTTTATTTTCAGTATCTCCCACTTTAATTTGTCTCCTTCTCACCAGGTATCTTTTCATCAGGCGCCTCTGCGCCAGGTGCTTCTGCACCGTCTGTCAGGATGCCTCTTTCAAGAAAATCTTTGGCGACGTAATCCAATCCTAAGTTCTTTAAAGATTCTTCTGTGGGGATGCCGTCATTGTTCCACCCCTTGAACTTGTAGTAGGTATCCAAAAGCTCTTTTTCAAGTTCGGGAAATCTTTTTTTCCAGTGGTTTTCAGGCGGTTTTTCATCCTTGCGCCTCATGCCACGGCTTATATTGATGGCCCGGACCAGGGTCCGGTATCTTGTTGCGGCGAGACTTAAGTGTTCTTCATCCATGTCTATGCCGGTGCCGGCTGAGATGAACTTTGGATAGTTGTGAATATGATAGGGCGGTTTCAGCGGAAAAGAAGACAACCCCGCACACTGGCCGAGGGCATCGTCGATGTAGTGCATCCTTTCCTGCCAGTCAACAATCTCGCAGCACATGTCAACCGTGGGATAATAGGGAATGGAATTTTCCCCGCGCAGTTCCCAGTCTATAAAGTACTGCTTGAATTTTTCATCGGGAACCTGGTGCCAGTCCTCACAAAAGGCCTCTCTGTGCTCTTTTTTGGGATAGGGGGACTGGGGAAACTGGCCCTCTATCTGGGTTATGTTCATCTTCTCCCCTGTGGAGTACATCAGATAATAGATGGGATTGAGCATGGATAATTTGAGGGGAAGTTGCTCGTGTTTTTTGATGTTGTTATGGGCGTAGGCATCAGCCCCGTTGCCGATCTCTTTTGCCGCCCAGTAAGTCCCGTTGGCCAGGATATCTCCGATGCCTTCACGCCGGACGATCTTGTCCATCAGATAGTAGAACCTTCCCTCGCTGTCATCGGGCATTTCAGGGAAGTCGTCATCGGACAAAATCCCATTTTCCAAAAGCTCAAGTGCAAAGGCCATGACCTGGGGGGCTGAAAAGCCGTCCAGCCCGTACTCTGTTGCCATCTGGGCGATTCTCAGGCCGAAGTCAAGGTCTGAAAAGGCAGCCATGGTATAGGTCAGCTTGGTAAAGCATTTCATCATATAGGTGGGGAGCCCCGGCATGGAAATGGTCGCCCCGCATGTCATGGGACAGTTGTAGCAAGAGATCAGACGGGTTCGCGCTTTTTCCATGGTGACCAGCCAGTCGTTGGCCACCTCATCGGTCCAGAACCCTTTTCTTCGGGTACGTGAATTACCCCAATTGAAATTTTCCGTATGCCACTTCTCGTCGTGGACCTTCATTTCCTGGGGCGATCCAAGTCCTGCCAGAATAGGCATGACCCCGGGAATGGGATTCTCATTTCGAAATTGAATATAGTCCATGACCTCATTGCAGAGGTCCATGTATTCTTCGGGTTTGGCAACATTGACATCCTGGGTGCCCCGGACAACCACGGCCTTAACACCCTTGTCCCCCATGATGGCACCGATGCCGCCGCGGCTGGCACTGGATCTGCCCTGCTCGATGGAGGCGTAAAACACCCTGTTCTCCCCGGCCAGTCCAATGGCGGCGACCTGGGCTTTGGGCTGTTTTAACTCGTTGCGGATAAGTTCCGCCGTTTCAACAGCGCCCTTACCCTTTAGATGGGATGCATCACGTATTTCAACCTTGCCGTTGTTTATCCACAGATATACCAGATCCTCCGATTTTCCCGAGAGGATCACCTTGTCATACCCGGCATACTTCAACTCCGGTGCAAAGAACCCGCCCATCATGGAAAAGGCCATCAATTTGGTCTGGGGGGATATGGTGGTGACAATGGTGCGATTACAGCCGATGGCAGGTGTTCCGCATAAAAGTCCTGCACTGAAGATCAGCAGATTGTCCGGTGAAAAGGGCTCAACTTCAGGCGGAACCCTGTCCCATAGTATCTTGGCGTTTGTACCCAGGCCGCCTAAATAAAGCGCCGTATCCTCAGGATCGGATTGGACCCTTTCGATATTTCCCCGGGTTAAGTCAACTTCCAGATTAAAGCCTGTTTCTGCGTACCGCATATTTCGACCCCTTCTGATTCATCACTGGCAGGCCTATCGGCCTTCCCAGGGACACCCGAACATCTGTCCGAGCAAAACATTTATGTCATAAATAACGATAAGATAACTTGTTTTTAGATAATATGTTATGCTATCTTGGATTGTCAAGAGGTTTTTTAAGGGGGGTGAACTCGGCCGGAAACAAGGGCTAATACCCATGGGGCCAGGATTTCCCGTGGGGGATTTCCTTGATAATTTCAAGCGGTCAGGGTATATAGCATCTCCATTTACAACTAATGAATCTAACGGAAAAGGGCATATTATGCGTGGTAAACCTGAAAAATCCAAATCTGAGGAGCCATCTTGGAACGCCTACAATTATAAAAGCGGCCTTAAGCTTGATGAAAAAGTGATGGTGTCCATTGTTAAGGCGTCTGAGGTGTATAAAAAAGATTCAGATGCCATCTATAAAGATTACGGCATGACCTTTTCCCAGTACAATGTCTTGCGGGTATTAAACAACTCTAAGAACGGGCAGAACACAGTGACTGTGGCCAGCAAGATTATGCTGGTGTCAGGCCCTAACATGACGGGAATTGCAAAACGGCTCGAAAAAAACGGGTTTATCCTTAGAAAACACGACCCGAAAGACGAGCGCATCACTCTGCTTGAAATTACCCCCAAGGGAAAGCGGGTATTAAAAAACATTCAAGACGCCCATAATGATAATATTGCCAGCTATTTAAAGGGGTTCTCCGACCAGGAGAAAAAAAATGTGCTGGAAAATTTGAAACAGATATTCAACAACAGCCGCTCAAAATAGCCCGACAAAACAGGCCATAACCATAGTGGTGGACAAGCCAGCGGATCA
>PIVQ01000894.1 GCA_003354055.1 Desulfobacteraceae bacterium
GTTGAGACTGCCGAGTCCGGAATCGGACCTTTGTTCCTCAAGACCATTGCCCTGAACATCCATGTGGGGCGCCGCGAGCCCCTGCTGGTGGACAACAACCTGGCCTATCTCACCGTGAGCCCGGATCTGACTGTCAGGGGAACTGCCCACACCCCGATTCTGGCCGGCAGGGCCAGGGTGGATGAGGGCACCCTCTCCTTCCAGCGAGCCCGGTTCGAAGTCATAAAAGGGACTATTGATTTTATCAACCCCTACCGGATCGAGCCTGTCATAGACCTTGCCGGGGAAACAACAATCCGTTCCTGGACCATTACCCTCAGCGTCTCGGGCACACCTGACAACCTGGACCTGAGCTTTTCATCGGATCCTTCCGAAACGGATGCCGATATTATCTCCCTCATCGCCTTTGGCAAAACAACACGGGAAATGGGAACCGCACAGGGAAGCGGACAAATGGCCTCAGCCGGAATGGTGGCAGGAATAGTAGCCGGGCCTTTGGAGGAGACGCTCAAGAATGCCACCGGCCTGGATGAGGTGGACATCCGCATGGAGGACTCCGAGGGCACCACCGGTGTTCATGTGAGTTTAGGCGCGGATCTGTCCCGGCAGTTGAGTGTGTCATACGGGGTGGATATCCGGGACGGAGAGACGGTTCAGCGGGTCACCACCTATTATAAGCTTCTGGAACACCTCCTGATGAGCGGATTCCAGGATACCGGCGGAAGATTCGGCGGCGAACTAAAATACAGGCTGGAGTTCAGGTGATATGACTATGACGCTAAACAGGGACACATACAGATGGCGGCAAATCCGGCTCTGGATTATCCGTGTGCTCTGCCTTGGACTTCTTCTGGCCTCCCCGGTGGCTGCCGAAGATGAGAGCAGTCCCGTTGCCGATGTCCGAATCAAAATCTTGGACACATCCGTGAATACCGGCTTATGGGAATCCGTTGCCCAAAACCTGATTCCCCTTAAGAAGGGCGATGATTTTTCCCTGGAAGATATTGAGACAGCCATACGATCTTTGACAGCTTCCCAACTGTTTGAATTCATCCATGTACCGGACCCTGAGCAGACAGATCAAGGTATCGTGGTTTTGTTTGACCTCACCCCCTTCAGCCGGATCAAGGATATACGGATCAAAAACGCCTTCCCCTTATTCCAGCGGGAAGTTCTGAACGTCCTGAGTATCGATACCGGAGACGCTTACCGCAAACAAATGGTGGAGACCCAGGCCGACCGTGTAAAGCAATTGTTCCGGCGTCAGGGATTTGCCCATCCAAAGGTATGGATAACGGCAGAACAGGATCCTTCAGACGGCCATTACACGGTTGATATAAATATCGACAAGGGGCAGTATCAGAAGATCCGCCGGGTCCGATTCCTGGGGAATGACAACATTTCTGCGTCACGGTTAAAGCTGACCACCAAAGTCTGGCGGTCCACACTCCTGTTCGGCACTGCCCGCAGGTTTGTCACCAAGGATATGAATGACGATAATAAGAAACTGACAGCCCTTTACCGGAACAGGGGATTTGCAGATATCCGGGTGGAAGCTGAGGCTGTTCCGGATGAGACAACCCGGGATGTAGATATTAATTTTATCATCAGCGAAGGCCCGCATTACAAGATTGCATTCACGGGAAACACAGCCCTTTCAGACCGTACTCTGAAAAAGGAACTGGTTCTGTCTAAAGACGGCAACCGGAATAATTTTGCCCTGAGAAAAAGTATCCGGAACCTTAAAAACCGATACGCCGTTGACGGGTTTCCTGATGCGGCGGTCCGGGACCGGGTGACCGATGATACGGCGGCAGCGCCCTCCCGCCGCAAGGTGGAAATCCTCATTGACGAGGGACATCAGTATCGGGTCGCAGAGCTGAGGATAACGGGAAACCAAACCATATCAGAAACAGCAATCAGGGAAAATATTCTCACCCCGGACAGAGACGGCATTTTTCAGGCCACGATCCTGGATGAGGACGCGGCAGCAGTCCGTACGCTCTATCTCAAGGAGGGATTTTCCCATGTTCAGATAGACAAACAGGTCCGGTATCAGGATGACGACAACGGTAAAACACGGCAGGTCCGAATCGAGTTGGCCATCCGGGAAGGCTCCCGGGCAAGGGTTGAGACCGTTTCATTTTCCGGACTGAGTGCCATTCCCAGGGAAGCGGCCCTGGCAGGCCTTGCCCTGCTGCCGGGCAAATTCTTCGATCCGACCCAGTTGGAAACCGATACCACAGCATTGCACCAGGTCATAGCCGAGTCCGGCTATCCCCATGTCAGCATCACGGCTAAGGAATCTTTCTCGCAGGATAGGGCCCGCGTCCATATCCAATATGATGTTCAACAAGGCCCGCAGGTCCGGGTGGGTCAGATATTTTATGCCGGTAACCTGAGAACCCGGGACCGAATCCTGGCCGATGAAATGGAAATCGCCACAGGAGATCCCTTTTCCCTATCAAAGCTTACCGACAGCCGCCGGAACATACTGGGACTCAATGCCCTGGACTCGGCCCGCCTCAGGACTGTTGGACTGAAGGCCGAGGAAGAGGAAGTAGATATTATCCTGGAGGTCTCCGAGAAAAAACCCTATTTTGTGGAGGCCGGAACCGGATACGATACCGAGCGGCATCTCTATGTCAATGCGGGAATCGGGGACAGGAACTTTACCGGCCGGAACCTCGATCCTAGGACAAGTGCAGAGATGAGCCAGATCGGTTATAAGGCAGACGTCGCCCTCACCGAGCCCCGTTTTTTCTC
>PIVQ01000895.1 GCA_003354055.1 Desulfobacteraceae bacterium
TTCAATCTCAATACCCATTCTCTTGTACAATTCCCTCACGATTGGCTCTTGCAATAGTGTCAAGCCCGAATCCGGATATGTGGAAAATACAAATTTTTTCTGCGCGTAAACAAGGGAATTATCAATCACATTCCCCAAAATTAACATAATTAACATACTCAATAGTAGCTTTTTCATTACTTTGCCTGTTACGGATAGCTCCGGGGAAAAACTCAAGTCCTTGAAGGCCATCCGCCCCATCATAATTTTTAAAGGTTTTAAGTCGGGGATCAAAGCGTGACAAGCCGCCACCATAAATTCCCAACTAAGAACCATAGAGAAACTTTTAGTTTAGCCCTAAAAATTACATTAGGAATAATTATTATTCAATGTTTTTTTTGATTTGTAGCTAAAAAAGAAAGCGATTCAAAATTTGATCCTACCCCCAAAAACTGGAGGCATAGTTAAGCCACTTTTAAGGTGAATATATACAAAATCGAGAACAGTCAGAAAGCGAGCCTTTTGTCTATAATCAAACGCCCAGAGCCTTTATTGAATAGGCGTTGACTTCTTTTTCCAGTTCTTAGTGCCATGCAAATTCAACCAGCGACACATTGTATTCATAGTCCGGCCCCTGATTTTTTCCTGTCATCCCCCAGACTATTATTAATAGTTATAAGCCCCTAAAAAATAAAAACTGGAACTCAACATTAATTATCCCTGTCGGGAGATTTCAAATCCCAAAATTCTTCAAGGATACAAAACTTATTGGAAACGATAATTTCATCTAAAAGCGATCCAAATCAAGGATTCGTGACTCTCGGATGGTAAGCCTAGGAATCGTTACAAAATAACTTGATCTAAATACTGAAGGGCAGAAACTTGTTTCCAAAACCCCTTAAATGGGTATTTTTGCAAAAGACCCCAACCGGGTATTTTGAAAACAAAAGATCAAGTAATTTTGGAGCCGATCCTTATCTGTGTAAAGACCGGCTTTTGGCGGGGAATCAATAACCGCATTTTTTTGACAATTTGTTGTGTGAATTTATCCATACCAATTTATACCTATACACCAACAACCACCTGGCTTCCCCCCTGCAGCCCTTTCCAACTGCTTGTCAGTTAATTCATCCGACGGCTCAGTCGGTAAAATAAAATGCGTGGTATCGGCGGTATTTTCAACCATACGAACCTCAATGCCACCAGGTACTTCGATACCGTTTTCCTTGAATACTTTCATGGGGTCTGTCAACAAATCGGCTTTAAACAATTCATCTTCCCATGCCTTTGCCACGAGCTTGCCGTATGCTTTCTGTAATTCGTTCTGATCCATGGTTATTCTCCTAATGATTTGGGGTCATTGATCGAAAAGGAATACGTTCGAATAACAGCAAGTTGAACTTTTTGTCAACATCAATATTGATACATTGAGAGAGCGACAAGCCCGACAAAACTCATAGAAATGAAAATTTGAAAAGTCCGGCTATTACCAAAAATGGCAATTTATACCCCTATATATACAGGGGGCGGTAGGGTGAGGGGGTGTAGCGGCGTAAATGACTGTCGTCTTCAGGACAGAAAGAGGCGGGCATTTCCGCTTCGTAAGCAGTCAGGACGACTGCTGGAGATTTAACGGAATCCCCCTCGCCCTGCCGTTGCCGGGTTGGGACGATAGGGATGGCATACTTCATAAAAAAATCCCATACGTTTGCCCTGGGCTTTCCATTTAAACGGATTCAGGGTATTCTTTAATATACATCTATCCGATTCTGATCAGTCCCGGCGAAACCTGCTCTGATCCTGTCCATTCTCAATCTTTTCTGTCCGGAACAGTCTTTTTGATCAGGATCGATACGGCCCGATATCTTAAGGCAAGACCCCAATTAAAAGGAGAAAGCCATGGCAACCGGAGCCTGCGGAATCAACTGTGACGTATGTCGATTAAACCTCTTAGGACTATGCACCACCTGCGGCAGTGGCAAAAGTCATGAAGCCAGCGTTAAGCTTGCAACCCAGGAGCGTGTCCTCGGCGATACCTGCCCAATTCTCACCTGTACCTGCATGAATCAGAAATCTTATTGCATGCGGGATTGTTCCCAGTTTCCCTGTGACAATTATACGATAGGCCCCTACCCTTTTTCAGAGGCCTATCTGGAAATGCAGAAGCGGCGACGCAAAGAATGGGTTCCCAGGCTTGACCCCTTAGGACATCCAATTGAGATTCCGGATGAGTACTGGGATGCCCTGCAGAAAAAAGATCTAAACCTCACCGCAGCAGTCAGCCAGACGGAACCGGACCAAGGAAGGCGTCTTGCCTTTAACTTCCTGGATCTGTCTCTAATTCTGGATCCTGACGGCAGGCAGGTACTTGAAAAACAAAAAGACGGCAGTACCCAGCCTCTTGATATCCCCCTGCTGACCTTAACCATACTGATCTATTTTAAAACTGTAGACCGTCTCTGTCCCATGGGAAAAGATCTGATATCGACTAAAGATATGGGGGGACAGGGAAATTATTTTACAGGGGATCATAAGTTGAGGAAAACCACCCTGCTCAAACGATTTGCACATGATGCCAAAGGATTTGCAGGGGCTGCCCAGGCCTTAGGTGGAAAACCAGTTGACATGGGAGATGCGGCATGGGTGCTCTACCCCTTTCCCAGAGTAGCGGTCTATTATCTGTTCTGGGATCTGGACAATGAATATGAGCCCAGGCTTTCCATTCTCTTTGACCGATGCATCCAGGATATTTTTACCCCGCCCATGGTGTGGGAACTGGTCAA
>PIVQ01001749.1 GCA_003354055.1 Desulfobacteraceae bacterium
TTAAACTTGAAATTTCCCCTGACCGAATCAAACCGGGCCAGCTTAAGGGCACCACGAAGCGCATCCTTATCCTCAATATTACCACCGACCGCTTTGACCGCAGAGTTGATCAGAAGAGCGGCATCATAGCCCTGGGCAGCAAACAGTGAGGGAAGCCTGCCGTTGGCAGTTTTAAAATCCGCCACAAATTTTTTGTTCACCGGGTTGTCCAGGTCATGACTCCAAAAGCTTGAGTTGAGCAGATCCAGGGCAGCATCGCCCATGGCCGGCAATGTCATCTGGGCAATGGTAAAGGCGGTTGAGTAAAGGGGAATCTCATCCTTTAAACCGGCCTGGGCATACTGCTTTACAAAGTTGATGCCCATGCCACCGGGATAAAATACAAATACCCCATCCGGTTTTGCCGCACGCAACTGCGCCAGTTCTGCTGCATAGTCTGGCTGATTGATCTTGGTGTATACTTCACCGACAATCTCACCCTTAAAATACCGTTTTACTCCGGCCAACCCGTCTTTACCGGCCTGATAATTGGGGGCCATGAGGTAAAGGCGTTTGACGCCCATGTCCTGGATGGCCTTTCCCATGGCTTCATGGGTCTGGTCATTCTGCCAGGATACGGTAAACAGGTTCGGCAGGCATCTGGCTCCGGCCAGGGGAGACGGCCCGGC
>PIVQ01000896.1 GCA_003354055.1 Desulfobacteraceae bacterium
TATTCCCGGACCGACATGCTCCTGAGGGAAGGCGAGCTCTTTGTTCTTGAAACAAACACCATTCCTGGCATGACAGCCACAAGTCTCTATCCCCAGTCCGCCCAGGTAGGCGGCTACACTTTTTCGGCACTGCTGGACAAACTCATTGAATTAGCGATTGAAGAGAATAAACGTACTAACCTAAGGAGAGCTTAATGAAAATCCTCGTTGTAGGCAGCGGTGGGCGCGAACATACCATGGTATGGAAAATTTCCCAGAGTCCCATGGTGGATAAGATTTACTGCGCCCCGGGCAATGCCGGCACCCGTACCCTGGCCGAGAACATTGACATCAGTGCCGAAAATATAGCTGCTCTGGCAGCCTTTGCAGAAGACAATGCCATCGACCTTACCGTTGTCGGTCCGGAAGGCCCTTTGGTAGCAGGCATCGTAGATGTTTTCGAAGAAAAAGGACTGGCCATTTTCGGTCCGTCCAAGGCTGCAGCACAACTTGAAGGATCCAAAGTTTTCTCCAAAAACCATATGCAAAAATACGGTATTGCCTGTGCCAAGGGCAAGGCATTTACCGATACAGACAAGGCCAAAACCTATGCCCGTGCCATGGGTGCTCCCTGTGTGGTCAAAGCGGACGGTCTTGCTGCCGGCAAAGGCGTAATTGTCTGTTCCTCCATTGAAGAGGCGGAAGAGGCCATTGACGGCATGCTTAAAGATAATACATTCGGTGAGGCCGGTGCCCTGGTGGTGGTGGAAGAATGCCTACAGGGTGAAGAGGCATCCTTCATATGCCTGTCCGACGGCAAAACCGTACTTCCCCTGCCTGAATCCCAGGACCACAAACGAATTTTCGATAATGATGAAGGCCCCAACACAGGCGGCATGGGGGCTTACTCCCCTGCCCCGGTTCTCGACCATTTCCTCCGGACAAAGGCCATGAAAGAGGTCATGATCCCGGCAGTAGAGGGAATGGCCAAAGAAGGAACGCCTTTTAAGGGCGTACTTTACGCCGGTCTTATGGTGGAAAAAGATAGAATACAGGTATTGGAATTCAACACCCGACTGGGCGACCCTGAAACCCAGCCCATCCTCATGCGCCTTGAAAACGATCTGGTGCCGCTGATGGAGGCCTGCTGTGACGGCACTCTGCACAATCACACCACAAAGATCGATCCCAGAGCTGCCATGTGCGTGGTTGTATCATCAGGCGGATATCCCGGTTCCTATGAAACCGGATATGAAATCACAGGGCTGGATGAAGCCAATTCCGTAAAAGATACGGTTGTATTCCACGCCGGTACCGGTATGGACGGGGATAAGGTTGTCTCCGCCGGCGGCCGGGTTCTGGGAATCACCTCCCTCGGCGCAACCGTTGAAGATGCCATCAACACCGCCTATGAAGCCTGCGATAAAATTGCATTCAAAGGTCATTTCCTGAGGAAAGATATCGGTGCCAAAGCCCTGAAGCGGATGGCGATTCCGCCGCAGGTCGGTGTCATCATGGGTTCAGACTCAGACTTCCCGGTCATGGAAAAAGCCCTGATCATGCTTAAAAGATTCGACATCCCCTACTATGTAACAGTCGCATCTGCCCACAGAACCCCGGATGCCGCATCAAAGCTTGCCACTGAAGCCAGAGACAAAGGCATCAAGGTTTTGATCTGCGGTGCCGGCCATGCCGCTCATCTGGCAGGAGTCATTGCCGCCCATACCACCCTGCCCGTTCTCGGGGTGCCCATAGACTCCTCTGCCCTCCAGGGCCTGGATGCCCTGCTGGCAACCGTACAGATGCCTCCGGGAATCCCTGTGTCCACCATGGCCATTGGAAAATCCGGTGCCCATAATGCAGGAATCACCGCCGCCCAGATCATAGGGGTGGCTGACCCGGTTGTGGCTGAAAAACTGGCTGCCTTTAAAAAGGATATGGCAGACAAGGTAGCCAAAAAGGCCGAGTCCTTTGCCTAAGATCCATGTCAGATTCTGAAATAAAAATGATCCGGGTGGATGCTTTTCACCCGGATCATGACACTATAAAAAAGGCCGGAAAGATCCTCACCCAACAGGGTGTGGTTATCTTTCCGGCCCAATGTCTTTACGGGGTGGCTGCCAATGCCCTGGCCCCCGATGCCGTTGAAAAGGTTTTCCAGCTCAAGCAGCGGCCAAAATCCAACCCGATCCTTGTGTTGATAAAAAATAAAACCGATCTAAAATCTCTGGTAAAAACCGTTCCGGAACGGGCTGAGCGCCTCATGGCAAAGTTCTGGCCAGGCAATATCACCCTGGTGTTTGAGGCCGCAACCCATGTTTCCCCGCGGCTCACCGCCAATACAAACAAGATCGGTATCCGCCTGCCAGGACACCCCGTTGCCAGGGCCCTGGTAACGGCAGTAGACTTCCCCATTACCGGAACCTCAGCCAATCTGTCAGGCCAGCCAGGATGTCACCAGGCAACAGACCTTCCCACATCCATTGTCAAAAATGCAGATATGATACTGGATGCAGGCCCGGTCAAGGGAGGTGCAGGCTCCACCATTGTGGATGTCACGCAGGACCCTATTACTATTCTACGCCATGGTGCGGTATCAGAAGAAAATATTCGCCAGGCCCTGTCCTGAAACAGCAATCCGTCGCAACCGTTATTACCCCGGAAATTACCATTGACAAACATGCTCTTTTCCATTAAAAAAGAGTGTCTCAAGCCGGAGTGGCGGAATTGGTAGACGCAGGGGATTCAAAATCCCCCGGGTGTATGCTCTTGCGAGTTCA
>PIVQ01000897.1 GCA_003354055.1 Desulfobacteraceae bacterium
GCCAGGTCTTTGCCCAGGTATTGAACACGGTTTTCAAGCTTTGGCCATTCCTCAATCAGCACCCGGGACAATTGAGCGGCACTGTCCGGGATATGGGTATCCACAGCCAAGGCATGGGATGAGGAATTGTCCAAAAGGATCATGATATGGGCCAGAAGCCCATGGCCGCAGGCCAGGTCCACAACCCTCCCGCCCCGGAACCGCCGCCTCACCCTGCGGGCGGTTTCCCAGGCCTCATACAGCTCTTTTCTTGGTAAAACCCCTGCGCGACAAACGGTTCTGGCGATTTTATGAAACAGATTATCTTCCGGAAAAAGGTCTGCATGCCGAGGCATGAGACGGTTTTTGCTGGACTTTTTCATCGATTGTCCCGATTCAGAATCTCTTTGACCCGCCCTACTATACCGGATTCAAGACGCACCTTTATGCCGTGGGGATGAGTAGGGGATTTTGTCAACAGATCTTTGACCACCCCCCGGGTTAGTTTCCCGGT
This sequence comes from Desulfobacteraceae bacterium, assembly GCA_003354055.1. Next base: position 494 of record PIVQ01000897.1, read on the forward strand.
TCTCTGATCCTGTTTTTTCACCACAGCCACTTCAAGGCCCCTTTGAATATACTTCCTCTGTGTTCCGTCCATTTCAGATCTACTCTCCTATGTTTTTAAACTCTCTTTTATACAGCCAGAGACTGTTGGTCACCACTGAAATACTGGAGGCGGCCATGGCCAGGGCCGCCAAAATGGGATGAAGCTGACGCAGCATATCCGGTACAGCCTCAAACGGGGCAAGAACACCGGCTGCCAGGGGAATTAGAAGAATATTATACACAAAGGCAAAAAAGAGATTCTGGCGAATGGTGGCCATGGTCTGGCGGCTGATGGCAATGGCTTTGGGAATCCCCGACAGGCGGCCTGAGGAGAGGATCACATCTCCGGTTTCAATTGCCACGTCAGTTCCCGTACCAATGGCAAATCCCACATCCGCTCTTGCCAGAGCGGGTGCATCGTTGATCCCGTCTCCCACCATACCCACAAGGGAGACGTTGTGTTGAAGAGACTCAATTTTCCCGGATTTTTCTTCGGGCCGGACATCAGCCACAATATCGTCCACGCCCACATCCTGCCCGATGGCACGGGCAGTCTGAATATTATCACCGGTAAGCATGACGGTCTTTAAACCTGCCCTGTGAAGGGCTGCCACGGCTGATTTGGAATCCGGCTTAAGCTGATCCGATACAGTGACAATCCCCTGAATCCGTTCTTCATCTGCAAGGAGCATTACGGTTTTACCCTGCCCCTGAAGGCCTGTCACCTGTTTCTCAACCGGTGCCAATGACGCATGATCAAACCAGCCGGGTTTTCCAAGACGAAGCAAACGTCCGCTTATCCGTCCCTGGACTCCGAATCCTGAATGGGCCTTGAATTCTTTGGGATCTGTCAGGGTCAGTCCCAACTCTTGTGCATGGGATACAATGGATCTGCCGATGGGATGTTCAGACCCTTTTTCCAGGGAGGCGGCCAGGGTTAACAACTCATTTTCCGTCAATCCGGCCGTGCTTGCGTCACCAAAAGGAATCACGTCATCCACAGAAGGTTTTCCCTGGGTAATGGTGCCGGTTTTATCCATGACAATAACATCAAGCCCTGCGGCGGTTTCAAGTGCCTGGCTCCGCTTAAAAAGAATCCCGTTTTCAGCCCCCTTGCCGGTACCGGCCATGATGGCTGTGGGAGTGGCCAGTCCCAATGCACAGGGGCAGGCAATAACCAGCACCGCCACCATACGGATCATGGCAGGAACAAACTCCCCGGTGATTCCCCACCAGATCAAAAAGGTGATCAAGGCCAGGGCCATGACTGTCGGCACAAACACCGCAGCCACACGGTCGGCAAGGGCCTGAATGGGCGCCTTGCTGCCCTGAGCCTCCTGAACCATACGGATAATCTGAGCCAGGGCCGTGTCCTTCCCCACCCGGGTGGCTTCAAATGTCAGAAGTCCTTCCCCGTTGACCGTTCCGCCGGTGACTGTGTCTCCGGGCTCTTTATCCACAGGGATGGGCTCCCCGCTGAGCATGGATTCATCCACGGCAGACCGCCCCTCTTTTATAACGCCGTCCACGGGAATCCGTTCTCCGGGCCGGATAAGGATAAGATCACCAAGAACAACCGTATCAATTGACACCTGGACCTCATCACCGTTCACCATTTTTGTGGCGGTGGTCGGCGTCAGGCCCATAAGCTTTTTAATGGCACCGCCTGTTTTCCCCTTGGTTCTGGCTTCAAGCAACTTACCGAATTTTATCAGGGTAATTATCACGGCTGAGGTTTCAAAATACACATGACCGCCCAACCCTGGAATGACAAGGATCGCCAGGGAATAAAAATAGGCAACCGAAGATCCCAGGGCAATAAGCACATCCATATTTGCAGTTTTGTTTTTCAGGCTGTTCCAGGCACCGGTATAATAATCGATTCCGGTATAGAATTGAACCGGGGTGGCCAGAGCAAGAAAAAACCAATTGACCCATGCACCGTGGCTCCAGGCACCTGTGAGGCCGAAATCTCTGGACATACTGATAAGAAACAATGGCAGGGCGAAGAGAACGCCGACAAAAAATTTGCGCTGCTGATCCAGGATCTCCCGGTTCCGGGCAATTTCCTCGACTTCTGCGGCATTGGCACCGTCCTCGGCAAGGATCAAGTCAAAGCCGATACCCCGGACTTTTTCCGCGATATTCTCAACGCCTGTCTCCGAGGCCACATAGGAAAGGGACAGCCGTTCCGATGCAAAGTTCACCCGGGCTGATACCAGACCGGGCACCCCCTTATTCAG
>PIVQ01001750.1 GCA_003354055.1 Desulfobacteraceae bacterium
TAAACTTGAAATTTCCCCTGACCGAATCAAACGGGGCCAGCTTAAGGGCACCACGAAGCGCATCCTTATCCTCAATATTACCACCGACCGCTTTGACCGCAGAGTTGATTAGAAGAGCGGCATCATAGCCCTGGGCAGCAAACAGGGAAGGCAGCCTGCCGTTGGCAGTTTTAAAATCCGCCACAAATTTTTTATTTACCGGATTGTCCAGGTCATGACTCCAGAAGCTTGAGTTAAGCAGATCCAGGGCAGCATCTCCCATTGCCGGCAATGTCATCTGGGCAATGGTGAAGGCGGTTGAGTAAAGGGGAATCTCATCCTTTAAACCGGCCTGTGCATACTGCTTTACAAAGTTGATGCCCATACCGCCGGGATAAAATACAAATACCCCGTCCGGTTTTGCAGCACGCAACTGCGCCAGTTCTGCGGCATAGTCGGGCTGATTGATCTTGGTGTATACTTCACCTACAATTTCACCCTTAAAATAGCGCTTCACTCCGGCAAGTCCGTCTTTACCGGCCTGGTAATTGGGGGCCATAAGATAGAGACGTTTGACGCCCATGTCCTGGATGGCCTTTCCCATGGCTTCATGGGTCTGGTCATTCTGCCAGGATACGGTAAACAGGTTCGGCAGGCATCTGGCTCCGGCCAGGGGAGACGGCCCGGC
>PIVQ01001751.1 GCA_003354055.1 Desulfobacteraceae bacterium
CTGAAACCGTTTCTTGATCATGTTGTTTCGTCTGGTGCCTATCACTTCTATGCCAATCAGACTCTGACAGGTGAAATAGCCACCGGTGCACATATGGCTCAGTGGCCTAACTACACCACATTAAATACTGCCCATTACATCAAACATCAGGCAGAGGCCCTGTCCGAATTCCTTCCTGCCCTTCGCGGTCTCCGGTTTATGCGGATCTGGGGCGGACTTGCCGACATGACACCTGACATGGCGCCTATCATGGACGGTAATGAGCAGGTCGAAGGTTTCTTCATGGATTGCGGCTGGGGTTACTTTGGATTCAAATCCTGTTCAGCCGTGGGTAAATACATGGCCGAGTTCATGGCCACAAACAAATGCCCGGACATGCTCAAACCCTTTAACCTGAAACGCTACCAGGAACACAAACTCATGGGTGAGACCGCAGCACTGGTCAACTACACCCCTGACAACTAAATCGGACAAATAGGAATCGTTACAAAATAACTTGATCTAAATAGTTTCCAAAACCCCTTAAAAGACTGGGTATTTTGAAAACAAAAGATCAAGTAATTTTGGAGCCGATCCTTAACAAGGAGATATAAAATGGCGTTAACACTTACATGTCCGATCTGTGGAAAAAGAAACGGATATGAATTCAGATACGGCGGAGAAGAA
>PIVQ01000171.1 GCA_003354055.1 Desulfobacteraceae bacterium
ATCCAGAACGGTTTCCGAACCGGTGAGGCCGGCATACTCCCTGACCTTGGTGTATAATTTTTCACAGGCACGGGTATTGGTCTGGAAAAAGGAGTTGGCAGACACCTTGAACTGGAAATCTTTCAGTTTCTCAATAATATGGTCGTCACCGTGGATGAGGTATTCCTCTTTTTCCGTGGAGACGCCTGATTTTGAGTCTGTGATATTGTTCAGAATGGACCGGATATTGGGATACTTGTCTGAAAGCTGCCGCCCGAGTTCCGATACCACATCAATATTCTTTTCCTTGGTCACAATATTGACCATCCACTGGTCATGTGCCACGGAATGACGCATCATGACAAAACGCCAGAATCCCTCATGACTTCTGAGGTGATAGCCAGGCAGGCCTGATGCCTTGACAAAGGTTCGGATGTCATCAAGGATGAGGTTACCCTGAGCCGGCATGATTTCACACTGGCGGATATCAATGACCTTATCAAAGGTACCGGGGACATGGAGACCGATTCCTAAGTCTTTTTTAATGGTTTCATCAGCCAGTTCATCCGGCATCAGCCACCGCTGGGAGGAACATGAAAATTCCATCTTGTTCCGGTACTCATAGATGGGATCCGAAGGAATAACGTCCGTTACCCTTATATCCTTGAGACGGCCGATATGAGCCAGAGACTCGACAACATGATTTTTTTTATACTCAAGCTGAAGCTCGTAAGGCAATTGCTGCCATTTGCATCCCCCGCAAAAATTGCAATAGCGGCAGCGGCCCTCTTCACGAAGGGGTGAGGGGGTGACTATGTTGATCAGCTTTCCCTCGGCCCAGGATTTTTTCTTTCGGGTTATTTTGACAAAGGCAAGATCACCTGGCACACAACGGTCAATGAATACGGGAAACCCGTCCGGTTTGGCAATACCCTTGCCGCCAAAGGCAAGGTCAATGACTTCCAGTTCATAGGTTTTTCTTTTTTTTACAGCCATTTTAGTATATATTTTCTCTTGTTAATTTTAATATTATCTTCTATTGGAATTCCAAGCATTTCATTAAAAAACAGGATATTATACAAGGGTATAAAAATAAAGACAAGATGAAAACAGTGGAGACTAAATTTACCTCAGACAACCTTACCCTTCAAGGGACGCTTCACCTGCCTGACACGCCTTACCCTCCAATTGTGGTGGGGTCCCACGGGCTGGAAGGCAGTCAAAACTCAGCCAAACAGATGGTGTTGTCCCGGCTGCTGCCGGAAAACGGCATAGCCTATTTCAGGTTTGACCACCGGGGCTGCGGAAAGAGCCAGGGTAATTTTGTCACGGACACCTCCCTTGAAAAACGGACCCGGGATTTTACAGCAGCCGTCACTCATATTATGAAGCTCTCCATGACCTCGGATCACATAGCCCTGTTCGGATCCAGCATGGGAGGTGCCACCTGCATCAATGCCTGGCAACCTCTGATGGATGCGGGTTTCCCTCCCATGGGGGGAATTCTATGCGCCGCCCCTGTGGTGAGCCGAACCATACAGAACATTCCCCTTGATGCCAACGGTGACCGCCCTGCCCTGCCATTGCAATTTTTTAAGGAAAACCTGCTCTTCAATATTCTGGACAAGGCAAAGACCCTTCACCATGTAATGATTTTCCACGGGGATGCGGATGAGATTGTACCGGTGAGCAATGCCCATGATCTTTTCAATGCCATGCAGACCCCAAAGGAGAAAATCATTCACAAGAACGGTGCCCATCAGATGGCCAGTACAACAGATCAGAAAGATTTTGAAATTCGTGCCCCGGCATGGTTTAAATCTGTATTTAACCTGCCATAAAAAAATAAAACTCGATAACGAGAGAGTCGAATCAAGAAAAAATTCTAAGGAGAAATCATGAAAAAACTACCCGTTCTATTGTCCCAAGCCCTGATTTTTATTTTCATTATGGGTCTTATCGGCTGCTCAAGTCCCCCGCAGAAACCAAATCCGGATCAGGCCCTTAACCGACTCAAGTTGGGGAATGCACGATTTGTAAAAGGCGAGTCCCACTTCCCCCATATGGACAGCCACCGTATAGAACAGGCTGGAGAAGAAAACCAGGGCGATCATGCCTATGCAACTGTCATTACCTGCTCTGATTCCAGGGTACCGGTGGAACTGCTTTTTGATGCCGGTATCATGGACACCTTTGTTATCCGCGTTGCCGGTAATGTATGTGACACGGATGAAATCGGTTCCATTGAATATGGACTTGCCCATGTTAACACACCGATAATGGTGGTACTGGGCCACACCCAGTGCGGTGCGGTCACTGCTGTCACCAAGGCCGCTTTGGGGCAGGGACATGCCCTTGAACGGAATATCCCCCCTCTGGTGGACAATATCGAACCTGCCGTTGCAAAAACCATCAGCCTCAATCCGGGTGCTGATGCCGATCATCTCATCCCTTTGGCCATTAAAGAAAATGTCTGGACAGGAATCCGTGATCTTTTCATGGAAAGTCCTGCAACCCGCGACCTTGTAAACCAGGGAAAAGTCAAGGTCATCGGTGCCATTTATGATGTGGGTACAGGCAAAGTAAACTGGCTGGACGAGTCAAAAGTTGCCGATATCCTCACCAAGGTAGAGGCGGATCCGGATAGAGCACTTAACGCCATGGCAGGCGGATCTGAAAAAGATGATCCCCACGCAGCTGCCAAAGCGACCGACCATTAAAATATAGATAACCCTTATTTCACCAATTGCCGCCTCAGCATCTCTAATGCTGTGGCGGCAAACAACTCTTTGTTCCTGCACCGGTCTCCCGTATCCAGAACAAACCGCCGTGCAGAGGCCCCGTCAGGACCCGCCACCCCGATACACACTGTTCCCACGGGCTTTTCATCTGTTCCGCCGGTGGGACCTGCAATACCTGTGGTGGAGACGGCCCAGTCCGAACAGCCTGCCCTGCGCACCCCTTTTGCCATCTCAATCGCAGTCTGTTCATGGACAGCCCCGTGATCCTCAAGGGTCTTTTGGGAAACCTTGAGGATGTTCATCTTTGCCTCGTTGGCATAGGTGATGGCTGAAAATAAGAAATAATCCGAAGCCCCTGCCACATCTGTGATCAGATTGGCGATCAGACCGCCGGTACAGGATTCCGCCACGCTGAGGGTCTGCCCAGCCTTCGTGAGCAGGCGTCCGGTCTCCTGGGCCAGGGTAAGACCCTGGTATGAAATCACTTTCCGGCCCAATTGTTCACTCACCCAGTCTTTGGCATCTTTTAATCCCTGACTTTTATCGAAACGCTCTCCAACTTGGGCAACCAGTTTCACCTCGATCAGGGGAAACCTGGCCCTGAAACCAAGGGCAATACCCGTAAAGCGGGTGTCAAACCCGCTAAGCTTTTCCCCAACCACAGATTCGGGCAGACCAAAGACCATGAGGCGCTCCACCTGGATTTCACCTGTATCACCCGTGATCTCAAGCAACCGTGGTTTAACCTGGCCTGCAAACATCTGCCGCATCTCCGACGGCACACCGGGCATGAAAAAAAAACGGCAGTTATTGATCTTCATGTCAAATCCGGGGGCAGTCCCGCTGTTATTCTCAAGTCCCCCTGCACCTTTGGGAAGCCATGCCTGTTTCTCGTTGGCCGGGGAAATCTTGTCCCCCCACCCCCGTTTTTCAAAGTAGGCGGTCATGGATGCCATGGCATGGGTATTGAGTTCAAGCGGGACACCGGCGGCATCGGCACAGGCCCGGGCTGTCAAATCGTCCTGAGTAGGGCCCAAGCCCCCTGTGACCAGGCAGATATCAGCCCTTCCGGCAATGGTTTCAAGGGCCTGACTGATAACGGCCACATCATCTCCCACCGCCGTAATCTGCCCTACGGCAACACCGACTTCCTTGAGTTTTCTGCATAAAAAACTGCTGTTGGTATCCGTGATATCCCCGAGCAGGACTTCATCCCCTGTAGAAAGGACTTCAGCAATCATTAGCTTGTCTCCAGATCGTTAAAAAACATTGCATGGTTGGATGAAAAAAAGGCAGGATTCTTCCGGAACCTGGACCCCACCCCCAATTCCTTTTTAAATTCTTTATCTAAAAACGTTTTTACATGACGTCTGTCCCAACCGTCCGGATGGTCAAAATTCAGATACAAAGAGAGGTCTCCGTGGTAAAACTCCCGAGTGGTCAACCCCTCTGCATCTTCACTGAATTTGGGTAGGTTAAACACGGCAAGGTTCATATAATCGATATCACCCTGGTGTTCTTTGACATAATCCAGGGTATGCCTGGCAGCCGACTTGTCTTCAAAGCTTGTACCGAACAACAGATAGACAAAGGTTAGAATCCCGGCCTGTTTCAGATTTTTCAGGATTTGGGAGACCACGGTCAGATCCGTGCCCTTGTTCATCCGGTCAAGAACGTCCTGATCCCCAGATTCCAGACCCAGCTTGAGCATTTCGCACCCGCTTAGCTTCAGGGCACGGCAGAATTGAGGATCTGCAAAATCCTTTTCAAACCTGACAAAGCCATACCATTTAAAGGAAAATTGCCGTTTGGATAAGGCTCTTAACAATGCCGGGGTCACTGCATTGTCAATAAAGTGGACCACATCAGGCTTATGGGCATCTGCCATGGCCGCAAGATCCTCGACCACGCATTGGGCCCGCTGGGCTGAATAAGCTCTTGTTTCCGCCTTTTCAGGACAGAAGCGACACTTACTCCAATAACATCCGATGGAGGCCCTGAAGGGCAAAATATACCCCGGAGCCAGGTATTCATGGTTGTCTGCAAACCCGTAATCCGGGGTATAGTGTTTTTTTGTTGTGCCTGGTACCCCCATCAGTTCAAGGAGGGGCTGTTCCCCTTCTCCGTGGATCATGACATCAATGAGGCCTGAAAAGGGATTGTCAAAATCCGGCCGGCTCATCCAGGAAGACACCAGACCTCCACCCATGACCAGTTTCTTATCCGGAAAATTCTCCCGTATCCACCCTGCCAGGGCAAAGCTGACCAGGGCCTGGTTAAGATAACACATCGATATGCCAACCCAGGGGCCGTCGGATTCTAAAATCAAAGGTCTGATCTTTTCTTCAAAAAACGGATAAAAAGGGTTTTCTCTATGGGTGTCCGCACTTTTGAGCAGGGCTTTTGAATCCACTGAGGACAGCTGATTATCACTATAATCACTCAGGGTAATTCTAAAGCGAGTCTGGTCAACTGATACCGTCAGAAGACGATTCAAATCATAGACCCGCTGGTGGTATCGATCCACATTTCTATAAAGTTTGGAATCTTTTAAATCGGCAATAATGCTGTCTCGATGTTTTAAGGCCCGCTGGGTCCATGAGTCTTTAGCCGGAGCTTCAGACACTGAGTTGATCAAATAGAGCAACCCGTCCACATTGGCATCATAAACCTGGCAGCCGATTCCATGGGTTTTAAGGGCAGCGGAGAGCAGGGCCACGCCGGCAGGTGGTTCACAGGGTTTGCAGACCGGAGGATAAATCAAAAGCATGACTATGTATATCTTCTCATTTCTGGTTAAAATCTTGGTCTTTTTATCATATTCCGCTCTAATTCACACTTGGAAATTGTGATGAGCGAGAAAAGTCCAAAGCTGGAAAAGCGAGAAAAGCAAATGATGCGCTCCGCGCATCCCCTTTTCTCGCTCTTCTCGCCTTACTTGGTTTCTGGGCTTTGCCTACTCTTCTCGCTCTCTTTGTTTCTACAAACAGAAACATTTGTCTTGACAACCCCTAAAAAATCTTTTAATTTGCCCTTTAGATTATTAGGTATAACCAGATAAGGAAATCATGATCAAATATCCAACACAAAACAGTGCAGACCAAAACCGTTGGTGGCGTTGCCCCATATGGCCATTGCTGCTGCATCGGATATTTGTTCAAACCTGAACCACAACATCATATGCTGCAGCAGCCGAAACAAGAATTTTGCTGTTGCAGTCCGTAAGGCTGCATGAGCTTTCCATGTCAGCCTTTTTTTATTGATGCTTAATTATTGATACATAGTTTTAGGATAAACGCCATGATTTTAGATCAATTGCCGGATAAAGAGACCTTTGTTGAACTTGCCAAAACCGCCAATGTTATTCCAGTGGCAACGAGGGTGCTGGCCGATACGGACACTCCGGTGTCCATTCTCCAAAAATGCTATGATAAAGATAAAGAATGTTTTCTTCTGGAAAGTGTGGAAGGTGGTGAACGATGGGCCAGATACAGTTTCCTTGGGGTGTCTGCCTTCGGTCATATCAAGGTTTTCAACTCCCATGTGGAAATCACCACTCGTCGGGATTCCAAAAAAATTCCCCATGACAATGATCCATTAGGAGTAATGCGGGAGATTGTTCAGGGGTATAAACCTGCCAATATCCCTGATCTGCCCAGGTTCTGGAGCGGCGTCACAGGATATTTCACCTATGAGGTGGTCTCCTTTTTTGAAGATATCCCGGTCTCTCTGCCCGATGATACCCCGTACGGCCATTTTATCATTCCGGAACAGATGGTGATTTTTGACAATGTCAAACAGACCCTGACCTGTTTGAATATTTGCTATCTTACACAGGCTTCGGATCCTGAGGCCGTGTATACCCAGGCCAGAAAAGACCTGGCCGATCTAGTGGATATCTTAAAACAGCCCTTTACTCAGCCCGTATATCCGACCCCGACGCAAGTGGCACTAAGCCCCATGACACCGGCTGAGGAGTACATGAATGGAGTCAAACAGATAAAGGAACATATTGTGGAAGGTGATATCTTCCAGGCGGTATACTCCCAGCCATTTGCCTGTGAGACGGATGTGGATCCTTTGCTTATCTATCGGGCCCAGCGGTATATCAACCCCTCCCCCTATATGTTTTTCATGAACTTCAAAGACCTGGTGATTGCGGGCTCATCTCCTGAAACCATGGTTCGCCTGGAAAACAGGGTGGCTACGCTGCGTCCCATTGCAGGGACGAGACCCCGTGGAAAAACAGAACAGGAAGACAGAAAGCTTGCTGACGACCTTTTAAATGACGACAAGGAAAAAGCCGAGCATGTCATGCTCATCGACCTTGGGCGGAACGACCTTGGCCGGGTGGCTGAGGCCGGCACGGTTCAGGTCACGGATACCATGGTTATTGAGCGGTACTCCCATGTGATGCACCTGGTATCCAATATTACCTGCGATCTCAAACCGGAATGTGATGCCTTTGATCTGTTCAAGGCCACCTTCCCTGCAGGCACCTTGTCAGGAGCCCCTAAAATCCGTGCCATGGAAATTATCGGCGAACTGGAAAACAGGCCCAGGGGAGTATACGGCGGAGCAGCCGGATATATTTCCTTTACGGGGAACATGGATTTTGCCATAACCATACGCACGGCTGTCATGGAGCAGGGTAAACTTACGGTCCAGGCCGGTGCGGGCATTGTCCATGATTCAGATCCGAAAACAGAGCTTGAAGAATGCATCAACAAGGCCAAAAGTGTGGAAACCGCTTTAAAACTGGCCCTGTCACAAGTTGAGGGAGGCAGATAATGAAGGTCGCTATAATTGATAATTATGATTCCTTTACATTCAACCTGGTACACTATGTACTACACACAGGAGTTGAAGTAGAGGTCTTTCGAAATGATAAAATTACTGTGGAAGAACTTGAAATCATGAATCCCGGTGCCATTATAATTTCACCGGGACCGGGAAGGCCAGAAGATGCCGGTATCTCCCTTGCACTGGTTAAAAAACTGTCCGGGAAAATCCCAATTTTAGGGGTCTGCCTGGGCCACCAAACCATTGCCCAGAGTTTCGGCGGGACCATCATCCATGCCAAGGCCATCATGCACGGCAAAACCTCCATGGTCACGGCTGACGGGGAGCAAATCTTTTCAGGCCTAAAAAAGCCCTTTTCCGTAATGCGTTACCATTCCCTGGCAGTTCAGGAATCAGACCTGCCGGACTGTCTTATGGTCACGGCCAGAACAGAAGACGGTGAGATCATGGGGCTGCGGCACAAGGAGCACCCCACCCAGGGAGTTCAGTTCCATCCGGAATCCTTTATGACCACTGTGGGCAAACGATTGATCCGAAATTTTATCAAAGGAGTATGATATGAGCTTTACCACTCATCTGAACACCATTATCTCAGGACAGGACCTTGACCAGGACCACATGGCCCAGATGCTGACCGATATCTTTTCAGGGTCGATCACCGAAGCCCAGATCGGTGCTATGATGGCGGCACTTGCCACCAAGGGGGAAACCTTTGAAGAACTGGCAGGGGCAGCACGGGCCATGCGCAGAAAGGCAGTCCGTATCCAGACCCTTTCCAAAAAAGTTATAGATACCTGCGGCACGGGCGGAGATGCTTCAGGATCCTTTAATATTTCCACCACCACAGCCTTTGTTGTGGCTGGCGCCGGCATTACCGTGGCCAAACACGGAAACCGCAGTATTTCAAGCAAATGCGGCTCCGCAGACGTACTGGAAGAACTTGGGGTTAACCTCAAAACAGATCCTGAAATTGTTGAAGAGGCTGTCAATGAAATCGGTATCGGGTTCATGTTTGCCCCCATGTACCACGGATCCATGAAATATGCAGGCAAGGCCAGACAGGACTGCGGTATCCGAAGTATCTTCAATATGCTCGGACCCTTGACCAATCCGGCCTCTGCCTCCTGCCAGATCCTGGGTGTCTATTCTCCTGATCTGACCGAAATGTTTGCCCGCGCCCTGAAACTGCTCGGTGTGGAAAAAGCCTTTGTGGTACACGGTCATGACGGCATGGACGAGATGACCACCACAGACCTCACCCGGGTTACGGAACTTGCGGACGGAATGATCAAAACCTATGACATAGATCCCCTGTCCTATTTTGAAGACTATGCCGATCCCAAGGATCTGCTGGGCGGAGATGTCAAGAAAAATGCCGCCATCACCATGGCCATACTCAAGGGTGAAACCGGTCCCAGGCAGGATATTGTCCTACTCAATGCAGGCGCAGGTCTTGTGGCGGCAGATGCTGCCCCCACCATTGAAAAGGGAATTGAACTTGCCAGACAGGCCATTGAATCAGGCGCGGCCCTGGAAAAACTGGAACAATTGGCAGCTTACACCCAGGAGAACGGCTAAGATGGAAGGTTTTCTCAAAACGGTTGTAGATGTAAAGAAAGAAGAGATCATGCGATCTCAGACCAAAACCCCGCTGAAAGCGATCCGCCATGATGCGGAAAGCACCCCGGCTCCGGCAGACTTTTCCGCTGCAATGGCCCAAAGCACCCACAAAGACCCCGGCATTATTGCAGAGGTAAAAAAAGCCTCCCCCTCCAAGGGAGATATCCGGACGGATCTGAATGTAGAGGCCTATGCGCAGGCCTATACACAGGGGGGTGCCAGAGCGATTTCCGTGCTCACCGAATCAAAATATTTCAAGGGCAGTCTAAACGACCTTGAAACTGTGTGCAAAAACACAGACCTTCCGGTGCTGCGAAAGGATTTCATCTTCACCGAGTACCAGATCTATGAAGCCAAGCTATCCGGAGCATCTGCCGCGCTTTTGATCACCACAATGCTCGACCCATCACAGCAGGCGGAACTGACAAGCCTGACCCGGGAACTTGGCATGGAACCTCTGGTGGAAATCAATTCGGAATGGGAGTTTGAACAGGCCTATACCGCCGGCGCCCGGGTGGTGGGTATCAACAATAGAAACCTTTCCACCCTTGAAACCGACCCCACGATCGCCAAACGAGTGGCAAAGATATTCCCTGATGACATCATCGCGGTTGAAGCCTCGGGTATATCCGGACGTGACGGTATTGAAGCCGGGCTGGACAATAATATTTTCAACTTTCTGGTGGGTGAAAGCATTGTCCGTTCTGAAGATCCTGAATCTTTTATCCTTACCCTTTGCGGCAAAGATAAAAACCAAATAAAATAATCATGACTGATATTTCTAAAATTCCAGCCAAATGGCAATCCTCCACCACCAAACGGCCCCTGGTAAAAATCTGCGGTCTCACACAGGTAGAGAACGCCCTGGATTGCTTCCGCGCAGGTGCTGATATGATCGGTCTGGTGTTTTTCAGAAAAAGCCCTCGGAACCTCTCCTTTTTCCAGGCCAAGGAAATCACCCGTGCCCTGCCCGACCATATTCTGACTTGCGGTGTATTTGTGGATGCAGAGTATAGTACGATTATGGAAACAGCAGAGATATGCGGCATAAGGGCAGCCCAGCTCCATGGCACCGAATCCCCGGAACTTGTGGAAAGACTTTCCGGCCAGGGTCTTGTGGTCATCAAGGCCTTTTTTGCGACCAGAGAGCCCAAGCTGTCCAGGACTGAAGACTACCCCTGCGCAGATTTCTGCCTCGCAGAGTATGGAAAAGGAGTATTGCCGGGAGGCAATGCGGAAACCTGGAACTACGGCCTGGCATCTGATCTGAATACCCGGGTGCCTTTGATGCTGGCCGGGGGCCTCACGCCGGATAATGTCGGGGAGGCAGTTTCCCAGACCAATCCGATTGCTGTGGATGCCTCGTCAGGGGTGGAACAGGCGCCGGGAATCAAAGACATTAAAAAGGTAAGGGCCTTTATATCAGCTGCTAAAGCCGGATGATTTTCTTTCCCATAGGGTTATCTCACTAATATATTGTTTCCCGGATAGATTTTGTCCTGTGCCGACAGATTATTCAGCTTTCTGATGGCAGCTACCGAAGTTTTGTACTTCTGGGAAATGGACCAGATAGTCTCCCCTTTCTTAACCGTATGGAAAAGGGAGGCCTTCTTAGGCTGAGCCGTTTTCTTTGGCTGGGTCGTTTTCTTTTTAACCGGGACTTTTTCAGGAATTATGGTTGTCGTTTTAGCAACCTTAGGAGTAGATTTTCGAGAGGCAGTAGTGGCCTTTTTTGCAGCCCCCATCCGTTTCTCTATTTTTCCCATTCGTTCAATCATGGAATCCAGCTTCAGGGTCACGGCTGTTTCCAGTCGGGATACCCGCTGAGATAGTGCAGCAAGATCTTTGGGTGAAGTTGACTCCTCATCAGAGTCTGGTGAAAAAGAGGCCATCCGTGTAAGAGAGACTTCCAAAGCGGAAATTCTTTTCTCCAGACCCTGTCCGTCCATTCCAACAAGATTTCCTTTATCACCGCCGGTATTCCCTGTTACCGAATCAGAGCCGGAAGAGCGAAAAAAGAAAAAGAAAACAAGTACAGTCACCACCAGGGCACCCGCAATAATCATGGTAAATTCATTCTTTTTAAGCAGAGAGCCGTCTAAATCAAGGCCATCTGTCTTTTTGGCTTTTTTCTTCTGATTGGTATTTTTCTGGGTGGTGGGTATCTTTGATTCGATTTTGGCCTTTTGTTTCATCCTAAAGCTCCTGTGTAAGAATTTAGCACCTACCCTTTCATATCATCTGGGCTTTATTTTTCAACCCATAAGCG
>PIVQ01001752.1 GCA_003354055.1 Desulfobacteraceae bacterium
ACTAGCCCCGAGACCGATAGCGCACAAGTAGTGCGAACGAAAGATGAAAAGTACTTTGGAAAGAGAGTTACAAGTGCCTGAAATCGTGGCTTGGTAAGGGATAGAGCCCCATCTGCTGCCCTGGTCCTGATGACAGGCAGCCTTGCTTGGAAGTCTGGACTAGGGCATACCAGCACAGGTTGGCTCTCTGCAGCCTATCGGCCTGGGATAAGTCCTGTCACCTCGGTGGCAGGTTACCTGGGTGCTGAGGATTGCGGACGACCTGGAGCAAGTATCGTGGGCCGTACCTGCTGTGGCCGGGACGGCTGTTGGCGAAGGAAGTCACTCCGGGGGCAACCCCGGGTGCTTCTCAGTCTTTCAGTCTTCCTGTCCGTGGGCTCACACCACGAGAAAAGCTGGTGAGAATGGACTTTATCCACCCGTCTTGAAACACGGACCAAGGAGTCGAGCACGTGTGCAAGTGTTGTGGTGATTGAAACCACGGCGCGGATTGAAAGAGAAGGCCCGTTCGGCGGGCTTAGGTGCCAAGGGTTCCCTCGGGGGCCAGCTGCAGCACCGATCGGTCCTGATCAATTGGAGAGGGATCTGAATTGAAGCACCCGTGCTCGGACCCGAAAGATGGTGAACTATGCCCGAACAGGACGAAGCCGTGCGAAAGTGCGGTGG
>PIVQ01000898.1 GCA_003354055.1 Desulfobacteraceae bacterium
GTCAGATCCCGGCCCTGGATCCGCTGTCTGGCATAGTCAAGGGCATAGAGATAGGCATTGGATCCGTTGAACAGCCCGAGAGCCCCAACCCCCAGCCTTGCCTCATTCATCATATGGAACATCACCTTCATACCCTTGTTCTCCTCGCCCAGAAGAACGCCCCGGCATCCGCCCTTGGCGCCAAATGCAAGCTGGCAGGTCGGGCTGGCATGGATGCCCATTTTTTCTTCAATGCCGGTGCAGACCACATCGTTGGTATTGCCCAGGCTGCCGTCGTCATTCACCCATATTTTGGGTACCAGGAACAGGGATACTCCCCGGGTGCCGGCAGGGGCGTCTTCAATCCGGGCCAGCACCGGATGGATGATATTTTCGGCCAGGTCGTGTTCACCGCAGGTAATGAAGATCTTATTGCCGGTGATGGTGAATGTGCCGTCGTC
Organism: Desulfobacteraceae bacterium; assembly: GCA_003354055.1. The sequence goes on from PIVQ01000898.1 coordinate 441, forward strand.
GTTTCTTTTGGCAGTGGTGGTCAATGCCCCCACATCCGATCCTGCCTCGGATTCCGTGAGCACCATGGTGCCGGTCCAGTCCCCCTTATACATCTTGTCCATGTACAGAGTTTTTTGTTCAGGAGTCCCGAAGAGCTCAATCATTTTGGCCGCCCCGTGGGTGGCAAAACCAAAGGCACCGAATGAAAAATCAGCGCCCATCAGATATTCTGAGGCTGCCTGGGCAATGGAAAAGGGAAGGCCCTGTCCGCCGATTTCAGGATCCTCCATCATGGAGATCCAGCCGCCTTCCTTAAATTGTTCGTAGGGGCGATGGAAGGCTTTGGGAACGGTCACTTCATTGTTCTCAAAGATCAGACCCTCCCGGTCGCCGATCTCATTTAAGGGGAGGATCTCTTTTATTGCAAAATTCCTGGCCTCACTGATGACCATGTCGTAGAATTTTTTATCCATATCCGCAAATTTTTTTGTCTGCTGCAGGTCTGTAACTTCCAGCTGTTCATAAAGTACAAAATCAACATCCCGTCTGTCTGCAATTAGCTGAGCTGCCATTTGGCCTCCTGCTGTATCGGTGTAAAGGGTTAACGTAGTTTACGTAATATTTGGGCCTTCTTCAGGAATATTATAGAGCAACTCCTGTACCAAGGGGCAGGGGATGGGTGGATAAACAAAAGGGTGAGCAGCCAAACCCTTGCGGCAAAGGGCGTTGCGGTTTAATAGCCTATTTCGGACAAGGACGGAATCGTTCCGCATCAGGCAACAGAGGACATGTAGCCTGTATCGGATCGAGGACAGGTGTCCTTGTGAGTGTCCTCTATGGAGGACAGATTCAGGAGATGCCGGCCCGTTCCATTTTTTTATACAGCCATGATCGGCTGATCCCCAGCATCCTGGCCGTTTTGGCCCTGTTACCCCCGGCAGCTTTAAGGGTTTGGAGAATCAGTTCTTTTTCATGGGTATCCACATGGCCCTTCAGAGAGGTCCGGGGCTTCGGGGACTGAAACACAGGCATTGCCCGATCTGTTTTTTCCCGCAGATACAGGGGCAGGTCCGTTATTTCCAGAAACTGGGTGCCGGCAAAGTTGATGGCCCGTTCAATAACGTTTTCAAGCTCTCTGACATTGCCGGGCCAGTCATGGGCGTTGAGCAGTTCAACCACCTCTTTTGAAATATGGGTTACCGAGGTGCCGAATGTTTTATTGTGCTTTGCAAGGAAGTGCTCGGCCAGGACCTCAATATCACAGGGGCGGTGCCGCAGCGGCGGCAGGTCCAGATTGATGACGTTGAGCCTGTAATACAGGTCTTTTCGAAATTTTCCCGTGGCCACAAGATCTATGAGATCCTGATTGGTGGCGGCAATAAAACGGGTGTTTACCTTGACGGATCGGTTGGAGCCTATGGGTTCGAATCGTTTGTCCTGGAGGACCCGTAGCAATTTGCTCTGGAGGCTGAACGACATGTCTCCGATTTCATCCAGGAACAGGGTGCCGTTGTCCGCGGCCATAAGCTTTCCGGTTTTCCCCTTTTTGGCAGCGTCGGTAAATGCCCCCGGCGCATAGCCGAAAAACTCAGCCTCCAGAAGGGAGTCTGGGATTGCTGCACAGTTTACCCGCACCAGCGGCCCCTGGCTGTTGATGCCCGACATGTGTATGGCCTTGGCGAACAGTTCTTTGCCGGTGCCGCTTTCACCGGTGATCAATACGTTTGATAGGCCGCGTGAAGCAATCTGCGCCTCTTCTTTCAAAGTGGTAAAATCAGGATCCCGGGTCAAAATGGCGTTAAACTCGGCAGCACCGCCGGAGGTATGATGAACCGCGTCCTTGTAGTAGGTCAGTTCCCGGTCAAGGTTTGCAAGTTTTTCGGCAAGGTCTTTGAGTTCTGCCATGTCGTTGAACATGATTTTACAGACCGCCCCTATGACCCGGCCCTTGTTTTTGATGGGAAGGGTGGTGACCACATAGGGGCTGTTGTTTATCATCTGGATTCTGTTTTTTTCCGGCAGTCCGGTTTTGATAACGATGTGTACCAGGGTGTTTTCAATGATATTCTCTGCAGGTTTCCCCACGGCATCACGGGTTTTGCGCTTGAACAGTTTCAGGGCTGCCTGGTTTACCATGGTGACCCGGGCCTTTAGATCCACCACAACAATGCCGTCGTATGCAATCTCCATAACCGATTCAAGGATTTCATATTGATGGATGAGCAGGGTTTCTTTCCTGAACATGGCCTCAATCCAGTCTGTTTTGCTGAACATGGCCGTGGGCCTGTTGTGATCATCAACAACGATTCCCGTGCCCACAGGATTCCTCCG